>JBPCVD010000780.1:0-2772 GCA_051010815.1 Rubripirellula sp. | reverse complement strand
AATGCCCATCGCCATCGGTGCCCGCCGGCGAGATCGAACGTTTCGTCGTCGAGCAAATCAGAACAATCGGTAGCGATCCAATCATGCTGGCTCACACCGCCGCGGAGGTTCAATCTCGGAGCCAAACTGCGATCGAGTTACTACGGGAAGAACGCAAAGCCCTCGATCGCCAAATCCGCAATGACCATTCAAAGCTGCAGGCGATCGCTGCCAACACGCACATCGCAGGCAACATCTCAAGCTTGTCAGAGATCCAACAACGAATCCAAACGGCTGACCAACGGTTGAAAGCGATCACAGATGAAGAATCCGCGCTGGCAACACAGGAAATCAACCAGTCCGACATCCAAAGAGTCTTAGCCGGCTTCGACGAGGTCTGGGACGCACTCCCACCAAGAGAACAAGTCCGCGTCGTATCGCTACTGGTCGAAACAGTCAACTTCGACGGCGCCGGCGGCAACGTTGCAATCACCTTCCATCCCACGGGCCTGAAAAGCCTCACTCAACAACCTCTGGAGACAGCCCAATGAGTGAATCCCTCACCATCAATCGAAAGTTTTACGTCGCCAAGAAACGCGACGGCCGCAAGCACTTGCAGGACGGCGTCGCTCCCAGCAAGCCTACCGGCCGAGTCCCACGCATCACGCGACTGCTGGCCTTGGCCCATCGCTGTCACCGACTGATTCAGGACGGCACGATCATCAACCAAAGCGAACTGGCCCACTACGGCCAGATCTCCACGACCCGCATGACGCAAATAATGTGGATGGACAATCTCGCCCCCGACATCCAGGAACAAATCCTCTTCCTTCCCAACACGGTCAAAGGCCGCGACCCAATCAAAGAATCCGACATCCGCCCCATCGCCAAAACTCTCGACTGGAAACATCAGCGCAGAATGTGGCAAGCAATCAAGGACTCTGAGTCTGTTAACCCAGATCAATCATGAACCGTCTGGTTCGGTGGGTCGGAAGCAAACGGCGTGGTAACTAGCAGCGACTTTGTGAACAGAGAGCGCGATCGTTCGCAGAGCAAAAACCACCAGAGACGGACGCAACTCGTGCGAATCCGGGACGGCCGAGTCCGAAAGAGAGGTTTCGGGCAAATCACCGAAACTTGAAAAACGCCCCAAACACGGCGTTTATTGACGGGCCAGACTGGCCGAAGAAGCACTCTCGAAGAGCGAACTGGCCGGTAGGGCTAATTCCGCAAATCGTGAAGAGTACAGCGGAAGCAACGGTCTTCATGAAGACTCTCTCACTCGCCCCACGGTCCGAGCCTTGGAACTGAAATCCAGGTGAACCAACCGCGAAGGAAACAGCTCGTGATCGCCGGCAGCCAGTGATCTTTCCTCAATGCGCTAGGAAGGACGCGTTTCTTGACCCTCGGATGTGGCTCCAGTTAACATGTCTGACATGTTGACACGTGCAAATCGAGGATTTCATGCAGATCGAAGCCATTGAGCGGCAGACGACGGCGGACTTGGTGGTCCAGCGGATCGCCCGCGTCATCAAAGAGCAGAACCTGTCCGCGGGGGAGCGGCTACCCGGTGAGCATGAATTGGTCGAGCAGCTCAAGGTGAGTCGACCGGTGCTGCGCGAGGCGCTGGCTCGGTTGCAGAGCATGGGGCTGGTCGACATTCAACGTGGACGCGGCACCTTTGTCGGGAACCGGACCAGCCTGGCCAACTGCGTGCGGCTGTTGCGATCGGCGGTGACCATCTCGCCGCAGGAACTTCGCTCTTATGCAGAGTTGCGGACGGCGATCGAAGTGCAGGCCGCGCGACAAGCTGCGGAACTGGCCAGCGACGACGACGTCGCCGAACTGGCTGCCTTGTTGAAGCAGCTTGACGATGAGGACTTGCCGTATCCCGAAGCGCTGGAAGTGGACTTTCGCTTTCATCGCAAGTTGATCGACATCGCGGGCAATCCGCTGATGCAGAACATGATCGAGGTGATCTATGAGTTTATCTTGACTCAGATGGTCTGCACCACGCCATCGCAACGCGAGAACGCGTTGGGGCGCAAACTGCACAAGGCGATTCTCCGGGCGATTCGCAACCATGACCCCGATGCGGCGGCCAGCGCCATGCGGCAGCACATGCAAGTCGTGCTCGATCGTTTAGCGAGCAACACGCCATGAGCAGACAGAACATCCCTGGGAGCGGCGCAGATGCTAAAGCTACCCCGAGCGCACTTATAGTGTTCTGGTTCGGCAGCGTGTGGTTGATGAGCCTGTGTTGCTCCGCGATGGCGGCTGACGAGCCGGTTGATTTTCGCAAGCAGATCGCGCCGATCTTTGAGCAGCATTGCGTTCGCTGTCATTCGCCGGGGAACAACAAATGCGACGTGTCGCTGGCGACATTCGATGACTTGAAATCGAACGACATCGTGACTGCTGGTGATGCCGATCGCAGTTACCTGATGAAATTGGTCACATCACAGGATGGTGAGCCGCCGGTCATGCCGAAAGAGGCGAAGCCGCTCTCAAACGCTGAAGTGAACTTGTTGCGACACTGGATTGGTCAGGGGGCAAAGTGGCCCGAGGGTGTTGTTGTCAAAGAGACAGCGAAAACGGATGCCTCGTGGTGGGCGTATCAACCGCTGAAAGGACTCTCTGAGTCGAGTTCCACGCAATCACCTGACTCGGAGAGTAAGGCTACGACCATCGACGAATTCATTCGTGAGAAGCTTCGAAAACATGAGCTGAAGATGAGCTCGCCAGCCGACCGTCGCACGCTCGTTCGGCGTTTGTCATTCGATCTACACGGTT
>JBPCVD010000779.1:0-7899 GCA_051010815.1 Rubripirellula sp. | reverse complement strand
CTCCCGATCCGCGTACCCACCGAACGAGTCGAAGCAGCCCGCGCTGAACTGGGCGAATTGCCTGGAGAAATTCGTGAACGGTTGCAGAGCCAGTACGGAATCAAGGCCTACGACGCCAACGTGATCGTCAATCAGGGCCGTGAATTGATCGACTATTTCGAAACGGTTGCCACGACTTCCGGTGACGGAAAACGTGCCAGTTCATGGATTCAGCAAGACATTCTGCGAACTCTCAATGAACGTCAAATCGATATCAGCGCGTTCGAAGTAGCAGCAGACAAACTTGGCGAGCTTCTGAAACGTGTCGCGGGCGGCGATTTTGACAACGCCCGTGCACGTGATGTCTTCGCTCATCTGCTCAACACTGGCAGTTCCGTTGAAGACGCCGTTCAGTCATTGGGGATCGAGTCGGTCGATAGCAGCGAAGTGGAAACGCTTTGCAAAGAGTTATTGGAGGCCAATCCGCAGGTGATCGAGGATGTCCGCGGAGGTAAGCTTCAAGCTGTGGGTTCGTTGATTGGCCAGGCAAAGAAAAAGAACCCAAATGCGAATCCCAAGCAGGTCCGAGAAACGCTGCTCAAACTAATCGAACAGGCAGGTTAGCAAGCACGCGCGATTCAACCCCGCCACATCGCCATTGTGCCACTCGCCGGATGAAGGAACGATCCATGCCAAAGCGTCGTGAAAGTGAATCTGCTGGTGAAACGGCCCAACGAGATTATGGCTTCATTGCGATTGTGGCACTCGCAGGTCTTGTCGCGATTTGGCTGCTGCTGATGCCGTGGGTCCCGAGCGTTGCGAGTCACGTCCTCAAGCGGTTTCAGCTTCAAACCCCATCGTTCATTGGATGGGCGATGCAATTTCCGATTCCTTCGATGTACAACTGCGCCAACGAGTGCAAGGTTCAATCACTGCCTCCGGGGTTGGCCGATCCTGTGATCGACGACGGATGGCGACACGTCAATCATTTCCCAGCTCGCATCATCACGTTCGCTGATGGCCGCTATCACCATCTGCTGCCACGAGAGGATCGTTGGTTTCGACTTAAGTCCTCCTACCGTGGACAAACCCTCGAGTCGACGATTCATCTGGAACCGATCGGTAAACGAGGCCGATTTCGATTGATTCGGCTCAGCAGCAAGGAAATGCGAGGTTGAGTGTGAGTGACGCGTCCACGACGACCTGGAGCAAGACGCTGGTTGCGCACCGAATTGTGCAAACCGGCTTGCTCATCACGCTCCTCTGGAAATGGCACTTCTTTTGGATCGCCAGCAGACTCTACGGCGCGATCTCGATCGCTGATCCCTTCTTTCCCGACTGGCTTGAATCGGCATGGGTGTTGCGGCTTGCATTTGGCTTGGCCGTCCTGTCGATCGCGTTGAACCTCGTTGCCCCATTGCCGAAGACCAGGAAACTACTGAGTTGGATCACGTTGCTGTGCTTGACCGTGACCTGCGTACACCAAGGCAGCTACAACGACATGACGTTCGTGACCGCTTGGTGGACCAGTTTGTGGTCTGTTTGGTTTGTCCATCGAATGGCCGATGAAGATCAGCAGTTGGTCATGAACCGAGCTGCATTTCTAAGTCGTCTAATCTTGTCGGTCGTTCTTCTGGGCGGTGCGGTTGGCAAATGGACGCCCGAGTACTGGTCAGGAGAAGTCTTCTACGACATCTATTTCGTTGACCGCGACTACTGGGTTTTCAATTTCCTCCGAGACAGGTTCGACGCGGAGACGCTTCGAGAAATCGCCAAGTGGTACAGCCGCCAAGTGATCGTCGTCGAGACCGTTGCTGGACTTGGACTTTGGGCGTTGCCGGCTCGCATGGCAGCCATCGTCGGTGTAATCCTTCTGACCTCGATCATCGTCCTATCCAACTACTACCTGGTATCGGTGTTGGCGTGCTTGATTGGACTGGCCGCGGTCGGTTTGTTGGTGCCACGCAAACCCAGGCCAGCGAAGTCGGAAACCACACAGAATCCAGCCAAGGCATAGACGTCGATCCACCTTCGCTGCTCTACAGCACGCCTTTGGTACTCGGAATCGAGTCACTGCGGGGATCGTCCTCGGCCGCCATCCGAATGGCTCTGGCTGTCGCCTTAAAAACGCATTCTGAAATGTGATGTGCATTGCGTCCGTGATGCAGCACGACATGAAGATTGCAGTTGGCGTTGGCAGCGAATGATTGCCAAAAGTGCTCAACGAGTTCGCTATCGAACGTGCCTATCTTGGAAGCAGCAATCGGCGCGTGATATTCAAACGCGTAGCGGCCACCCAAATCGACGGCAGACGTCACCAGACATTCGTCCATTGGTAACGTGAAGTGGCCGTAACGCCTTATCCCGGCACGATCACCCAATGCTTGGTCGACGGCTTGGCCAAGAGCGATTCCGATGTCTTCGCTGGTGTGGTGATCGTCAACGTGTAGGTCACCCACGGCTTTCACGTTCAAGTCGATCAACGCATGCTTGGCGAGCAGGTCGAGCATATGATCCAAGAAGCCGATTCCAGAGCTTCGCGTGCCGCCACCATTCCCATCCAAATCCACGGTCACGTGGATGTCGGTTTCTCCGGTCTTGCGGTCGATCGATGCAGTGCGTGCCATGCGAGTCTCGGTCTGTGAGTTGGTATTGAAGAGCGGGCGGTCGGGCCAGATCTAATGGAGGTGGCGTTCCAACAGCATCATGCAAGCGTCGATCTGTTCATCCGTGCCGACGGAGATCCGTAGACCTTCACCCCAGTCAGGGAATTGCATGTATCGAACCAGTATCTGATTCTTCTTCAGGAATTCGTACATCGCTTGGTGTTGCCCACTGGGGTGTTGGCACCAGACGAAATTAGCGTGCGAGGGAATGACGCTAAAACCTAACTCCGCGAGTCGCGTGGCCATCCGTTCGCGTGTTGCATTCATTTTTTGACGAACGTCCGCAAGCCAATCTCCGCAACCCATTGCCGCCGTTGCGGCTGCGATGGAAAGCCCATCACAGTTATAGCTGTCTTTGATCTTGGCAAGCTCCGCAATCACCTGCGGCTGCGCGACAAGAAAACCAAACCGAATGCCCGCTAATCCGTACGACTTACTCAGCGTGCGTGTCACCATGACTCGTTCATTGTGCTGAACGAGGTCCAGGCAATTCTGATCCGCAAAGTCCGCGTAGGCCTCATCCACGACCAACGGACAGTCGAGCGCATGAGCAATCTTCGCAACTTCGCTCGGCGGAACGATTGTGCCGCTTGGGCTATTCGGATTGGGAAGCAATCCAAGTCGCAAGTCCTTGGCCGACTCACCGAATGACGCCGGAAGGCTCCAATCTTCCTCGAAAGCGATTTGCTCCCAACCAGCCCCCTGAATGTCGGCCAGCGTGCGATACAGGATGTAGCTGGGATAGGGCAGTCTCAAACGCTGACCTTCCCCCACAAAACCACGCACCAACAGAGTGAGGATTTCGTCGCTTCCATTACCCGCCAACACCCACTCCGGACCAGGGAGGTTCAGCGCGTCGGCCGCCGCACGTCGAAACGCCGTCGCCATCGGATCGGGGTATCGATTCAGCGGCCCACCGGCTGCCGAGCGAATCGCTTCCACCACCGCCGCAGGCGGAGGGTAGGGATTCTCGTTGGTGTTCAGCTTGATGAACTTGCCCGGTGGCGGTTGTTCGCCAGGCGCGTAGGCCAACATTCGAGCAAGGGCAGGACGAAAAAGGGAACTGTCGGCCATCTGGAAACGAGCTCTCGCCCGCCGATACGTGTTGCGCTCCGCACGTCAGATTGATGCGGTTGAATTGGGATGGTCAAAAATTATCGCTCTGGGCCCGCCATTCTACGGACCAGAGGACGCCAAGGTAGACGCCTAAGACTCGCGGATACTCACGCTTCGCGCGTGGGCCGTCAGCCCTTCCTTCTCCGCCAAACGGACAACGTCGGGAGCGATTTGGTTCAGAGCTTCGGCATCAAATTCTGTCACACTTCCGCTTCGCAAGAAGCTATTGCTGCTAAGACCTGCCGCCCATGTGCACGTTCCGCCGGTAGGCAACACATGACTCGGCCCCGCCGCATAGTCACCTAGCGCCACCGGAGTGTGATGCCCGAGAAATGCGGCACCACTGTTGTGAATTTTCGCAATCTGGCTTCGAGGATTTTCCGTTTCAATGTGAAGATGCTCCGGGGCGAATTGGTCCGTCAACTCGCAGGCCTGAGTCTCATCTCGCACAAGAATCAGTGCACCGAAGGCCTCGAGGCTTTCCACCGTAAGTTGATTCCGTTCCAGCAACGCAACCTGTTTGACGAGCTCGGCGTAGACGGCATCGAGCACATCGGATTCCCAGGTAATCAAGATCGCCGATCCCGGGGAATGCTCTGCCTGCGCAAGTAGGTCCGCGGCAATGTAGTCGGGGCGAGCCGTTCGATCGGCAATCACAATGACCTCACTTGGACCCGCAAAAGAATCAATGTCGACCGTGCCAAACACATGTTTCTTTGCGAGAGCTACAAAGAGGTTTCCGGGTCCAACAATCTTGTCCACCGGTGCAACGGTGTCACATCCATAGGCAAGTGCGGCGACCGCTTGCGCGCCACCAACACGGTAAACTTCCTTCACTCCCAATTCATGACACGTCGCCAACATATCGACGTTGTACGCTCCGAAAGGCGTGGGTGGCGCCACGACGGCAATCTCGTTCACGCCGGCGACCTGTGCGGGTACGACGGTCATCAAGACGGTCGACGGATACGCCGCCGCACCACCGGGCACACAAACACCGACTCGATTCAGCGGAAGGTATCGCTGAGTCAGTGTCACACCCGGCTTTGGCTCAATCGTGACATCGCGATGCAGGATCGCCGACTGAAATTCGGCAACGTTGTCGCGGATGCGGCGTACCGACTCCAATAACTTGGAGTCAGCGTCCCGATGAGCTTGCTCCAGTGCCTCCGCAGGGACACGAAGTTCGTCTGCTGTCAGTTCCGCTTTGTCGAGGGATTTGCAAAACCGTAGCAGGGCAGCGGTCCCATCACGCTGGACTTCGTCGCAAATCGTTTGAACCACTTCGACCGGCGTCATCGATCGACCGAATACTTCCTCCGTCAGAGCGCGACCTCGAGGACTGACCACGTCACCTTGAGGACTCAGCTTTTCGCGTAGCTCCTGCAGAATCGCAGCCGATCCTTGACGGGCATCGACACGTTGTATTTGAAGATTATTGAGATCAGAAGTCATAGGGATGTCGACGCGGACAACTTGGGAGAAAGGGAGACCAGCGAGCGGACGGACTCGTTCAACGCATGGCTACGAACGACATCATAAGCCGGTACAATCGAATTGTTTACCCGCAATCGAATTCACTTTGGTCACGCGATTTCCCGTTCATGCCTAAAGAAATTGACCTTCGCAGCGATACCGTCACCCGGCCGACGCCAGCCATGCGTCAAGCAATGGCCAATGCGGAAGTGGGGGACGCCGTGATTGACATCGACCCCACCGTCGAAAGGCTTGAGATTCGAGCGGCCGAATTGCTGGGGAAGGAAGCGGCCGTTTTCATGCCCAGCGGCTCCATGACGAACCAAATTGGACTGCGTGTCCATTGTGATCGGGGCACGGAATTCCTGTGTGAAGCAGACTGTCACATTTATCACTACGAGCAGGGTGCCTTCGCTCAACTCTCTGGGTTGGTGGCACACACGGTAGCGGGGCAGGGCGGTGTGCTTCAGGTCGAGCAACTTTCAGGGCTGATTCGACCCGAAAACGAGCACATGGTCCGCACACAGTTGGTCTGCCTGGAGAACACACACAATCGCTGGGGGGGCCGCATTCAGCCTCAGCAGGACGTCGAAGCAATCTGCCAATGGGCTGAGGATCACGGTCTCAAGCGACATCTTGATGGCGCGAGACTTTGGAATGCTTCCGTGGCGACGGGCATCAGCGAGCGGGAATTGTCAGCCCCTTTCGATTCCGTGAGCGTCTGCTTCAGCAAAGGACTTGGGGCGCCGGTCGGTTCCGCGCTGGCCGGAAGCCGCGCCTTCATCACGGAGGCTCGGCGTGCTCGCAAGTTGTTTGGTGGAGGGATGCGACAGGCAGGCATCATCGCGGCGGGGGCATTGCACGCCCTCGACCATCACCGCGACCGTCTCAGCGAAGATCACGCCCACGCTCAACAATTAGGCGACGCTTGTGAATCGTGTCACCCTCTCTCCATCCGCGGTGATCGAGTCGATACGAACATCGTGATATGTGAGATTGACCCCAATTGGGGTTCGGCCGAGAAGTTGGTCGATGGACTGGCGGAGCGAGGCGTCCGCTGCTTCTCCATCGGACCCCAGGCGATTCGTTTTGTGACCCACCTCGACGTCACCTCAAAAGAGATCGCAACGGCGTGTGGTGTCATCAAGGATCTCACGAGCAAGCCGATCACTAGCGGCGTCTGATGGACCAGCACGTCCCATCCACCACATCCGCATGGTGGGCTGCCGTCGCAGCATTCGCCCTTGCCGTCTTTCTTCGCATGCCTTCATGTTATGAAAGTTTCTGGCTGGACGAATTACATTCCGCGTGGGTCATTTGGGATGGTTTGGCGGAGGTCTATCCGAGGTCGGTGATTGGCCATCAGTCACCAATCTACTTCTACATTCTGTGGTTTTGGAAACAGATTGTTGGCGAATCCGAAATGCTGCTGCGTTTAAGCAGTGTGATTCCGGTTGCTTTGAGCTGCTCGCTGATCACGGTCGCCGTTGCACGATGGTGCAACAGTATTCCGGCTGGTCTGACAGGTGGAGCCGTACTTGCCGTAGAAAACAATTCGCTATTTTTCGGCACCGAATTGCGGCCCTATGGCTTCATCATCCTCTGTGCCAGCGTTGCGACAATCTCGTTCGTGAAGATGTGGTCCACGGAGTCGCGGCATCAACAGCCGAAGACTTGGTGCATATTGATCGCTTCGATCATTCTCGGAGCAATCATTCAGCCGACTTCCCTGGGCGTACTGGCGTGGCTACCCGCAGCACTTTTAGGACGATGGTTCCTGGTTGACCGACGCAAGCTAGCGAGCGTGACACCATTGGATGGCCTTAGTGCGCTGTCGATCGTTCTCGCTGCCGTCTGGCTCTGGAGGATCACACTCCAGGAGAGCTGGCAGCAAAAGTCGATTTGGGCCGCATTCGGATCAGCAACGGACCCGCATCAGATCCTGCAGGCATGGAACTGGACGTGGTTACTCGCCGTGCCTTTGATTCTGTTGCTGATCGGATTCTTCGTTCGATGGAGACTGACGGAACTGAAACTCGACCCAAGTCATTCTGTCTGTTTGCTGATGCTTGCCGCATTGGCGTTTGGAACGACCTGCCTCTATTGGATAGGCTCGCGGCTTGAGCTGGCGCCGATCTGGCACCGTCGCTACTTTGTCGCCGTGATCCCGTTGCTGGCAGTGATTTGCGGAGGCTGCGTGGGGTATCTGCAACATTCGATTCCCAAGTCTCGAATCGGGCTGCCCGTCGGCTGCCTGGGGGCGTTGATACTGATCGCTGGCATTGGGTTCGGCCAGCGGACGATACAACAACTCACACGGTACCCCGTTGCGCTGGTTGTCCGTGGCGAGGATTGGCGAGGCGCGATCAAGTGGATCGCCGAACATAGCACCGTGGACGATCGAGTCCTTGTCGACGCGGGCCTGATCGAGGGTCACGCCTGGATTCGCGCCGATCTACTCCTTGCCGAGAACGAGCTCAAACGTGACTACCTGACACTCCCAGCGAGTGGTCCCTATTTTACAGGCCGGCAACAGTTCCCCGTTGGCTCGGACCTGCTACCCATTGAGGATGCCCCGGAAAAGAACACTGTCGATCCGCGCCCGGTCTTCATTTTGACTCGGCGATCCGCAGCTCGCGTTCCGGCTCGAAATCCAAGTGAC
>JBPCVD010000778.1:0-12758 GCA_051010815.1 Rubripirellula sp. | reverse complement strand
TACCTGGGATGGTTGCAGTCGGCCATGTTGCGCAACCAACTGTTCGCAGGTGCTTCCGCTGACATACTCCATCGCAAAGTAGTAGCGTCCATCCTGCTGCCCAAAGTTCAAGGCCTGAACAATGTTGGGATGTTGCAACCTCGCTAGCGCCTTCGCCTCACGTTCAAACCGAGCCGCCGTCGTGTCGCTACTGAGACTGTTGATCAGGATCGTCTTTAACGCGACCACGCGATCGAGATCGAGTTGACGAGCGCGGTAGACAACGCCCATCCCTCCTCGACCGATGAGATCCAAAATCTCATAGCCCGGGACGACGTCCTTGGGATGTTGCAGGGATTGCACGATCTCCACATCAGCCGGCGTTAGCCATCCCCGTTGAACCGCCTCCTGAGCCACCATGTAGCGTTGATCAACGACCGACTGACGCAGCGACTCGGCATCCGTATCGGCAAGCATGCCAAGGTCGGTACATGTCTCAACGAACTCGAGCGCTTCCCTGATCTGTTGATCCACTGACATGGCCAATGCCCTGGGCGCTAGCCGCCAATTTTCGAAAGTTGCTTCAAGACGGAATCAACGGTCGGACGATCTGCAATCGATTCTCCCACATACGCAAACCGAACTTTCCCGTTTCGATCGATAATGTACGTCGAGGGTTTCGCAAGGTCAGCCCGTATCCCAAGTTGGTCCACGGTCGAAAGGTTGATATCCAGCAAGATCGGATAGGGAATCTTTTCGTTGGGAATCTGACCTTTCTTGATCCGCTTGGTGAGTTCGTCAAGCTTGGTCGCTTCCTCAGCAGTCTCCGTCGGGAAGATGACGGCCAACTGTGCATCATAAGGATCGAGCTCATCGAAGCGACGCGCCCAACGGGAAGTCTGCGAGGCACAGTAAAAGCAAACGCCACCGTACCAACCGCGTGTGATGACCAGCACCAGGTAATCCCGCGTCATGATGTCGGCCAACTCGACGTCGTTGCCATCCGGATCAGTGAAGGTCAAACCCGAAAAGTCCTCAATCGCGATCGGCTGCGACTCGGTCACATCCGAAAAACGAATCCCATCATCCGGCATGCGATTGCACCCCAAGACAACGAAAGCAAAGCAAAAGAAGATCCAACGATGTAACAAATTCATGCCTGACTCAGTTCTGTAAAACAGAATTGTATTCGCGATTGAGCTCGTGCATCATGCCAGATTTGTAACATTGCGTCGGTTTCTGCGTATCGGCCCCTGGAAATCGCTGAATACTGATCCGCAATGACTTGCTGCCCTTCATCGAACAACCCGAAGTATTTTTCTGATCAGGCAAGGGCAGTCGATTGCCCCGCCGAGAACACCTCCATCAAGTGTGCCGCTGACCACAAATGCTCGAGCAATAGGTACGAGGCTTCGCCGATGGGGAAATGCTAAGATAATCTCCTCCAGCCAACTTCCTCGCTCCTATCCCTTCGGCGCCCCTCAATGATCCACGTGATTGCGCAGGTAGAACTCAAAGAGGGCCAACTCGAAGCCTTTTTGCGTGAGTTTCGCCAACTCGTCCCCCAGGTGCTCGCCGAGCAGGGGTGCATCGAATATGGTCCCACGGTCGATGCGGAGACCGAACTCGAAAGACAGCACACCGACCCACAGATGGTCACGATCATCGAACGCTGGCAGTCGGTCGAACATTTGAACGCTCACCTGATCGCTCCGCACATGCACAGCTATCGCGAGCGAGTCAAAGACATGGTCATTGGCGTTCGCTTGAACATTCTTCGCCCAGCGTGATGGAACCGGACGGGCAAGGGAACCGTGACGCCTCGGGAAGCCCGCCTTTTCCGATTCGAAGTATTGCCAGAAATTTCCTTCCGTACTTCAGCGCGACTCAGTACCTGTTGTTGAGCTTGCTCGTGCTCATCCTGGTTGCGACGTTGCTCCTTGCCACACGTATTCCGAGATGCTATCGGCACAGCATTTCCTTTCACGTCGAGCCAACCCAACAATACGGTGTCGTCTTTCTTCATCGAGGGCACTATGCCGAGTCCCAATTCGGCGTGCTCCTGTTCGATCTTCAAAACGGCGGGGTGAGCGAACGCTACGACGAAGCAAGCGACTGGATGGCAAACAGGACTCGCTATTCATGGAGCTACGACATCCGCGTTGATGACGCGGCACCCTCGACGCAAAGCGGAATGCTATCGTACGAACTCTCTTCCATCGACCCTGACTCCCTCGTTCGAACGCCACGCGGCAAGTTCAGTTTCCCAGACTGCCCAAGGACTGTAGCGGGCAATCGCTACCTCATCGGCCACGATCAACACGGACTAATCCACGCGATCGATCTCGAGCATCTTGACCGAGGCGTGAAATCGATCTCCCATCCAACAACTGAACTTCCGATGGTGCCGTTGTTCGAGACGGACCGATTCCTTCTGATCCGTAACGAAGTGCCACCCGGAAAAGTCAATCTCGCCAACCCGATCTTGCGACAGGTCGAGATGTTCGCGGTAGACGCCGCCGGTTCACCCCAACTGATTACCTCCTGGCCCATCGGCGCCGTTAACGATTCCAATTTCGGTGCTTGCAGTTACGTCGGCCAACAAGTGGCCTCGATCAGCCCCGATTGCAAGCAGATTGAGTTCCACCATAGCGAAGACGGACGACTCACCGAGACTTTTCCGCTGCCTCACGAATTTGATCCCACGACGATGTCCTGGTCGTTTGAGGGTGACATTCTGGTCATCCGCATGCCCAACGAAAACAGTTGGTTTAACGTCAACACGCAACGCTGGCTGCCGCATCCACCCAATGCGCGAAAGCTACTGGATCGCAGCGACGACAAGGGCATGTTGGTCTATTCGCTGGGGCCGCCTGGAGGCGACATTGCCGTCTTTCACGCGCGCGAAGAACGAACGGCATGCCTGATCCCATCCCCACTCGAATCCGAAGCGTTCCTGCTGGGCAGTGACAGAGTCGTCGTCATGTCGGACCAGGATCTAGTGACCGTTCGCATCCACGAACTCTCCGACGGCAACGTCTTGGCAAGCTGGCAACCCTATCTGTGGGTCAGGCCCTTGCTGGCGTTCCTTCTGGCAGGTTTTGGAATCTGGGTCGTCGCCTGGCTTTGGGTATCCGCAACGCATCAAACCCCTGCTTGGATTGACGGGCTGCTGATCGGCGGCGTTCCGCTGCTCTGCCTGGCGATCCGAGCGATGTGGATCGGCGGCGTGGCCAGCCTGATTCCGATGGAGTACGCGAGAGGAATCGCATCGGCCGCCTACGCCGCAATCCTGACATCGTCGCTGCTTTCCCGCTCGCGCTGGTCGATGCGGCCAATCCCGGTGTTGCTCTTGCTGTCGGCGTTGCTCTGCTACGCATCGTTGGTGTACGTCAACGGTCCACTGGAGGGTTGGTACTTTGTCGCATTCGCACTTTTACACGGTAGCCTGGCAGCGTTGCCGTGGCTCATCTGCGTCTTGGCAGGCTACCGACTCGGAACCGTTCCCACGGAGCCCAATGCCGCTTCCTCAGCAAGCCAGTTTCGCATTGCCGACTTGTTCGTCTGGATTCTCACACTGTCGCTGTTGTTCGCGAGCTTGAAATTGGCGATCGACCGCATGGGTCCGATGCAAAGCTACGGATTCTACTTTCCCTTCGTGCGCAATCGCGCCGTGATGCTCTTCCTCGCCTCTGCAGCAGCCATGCTGCATTTTCGAGGTGCCCAGCCCGTGAGTCTTCTGCTCGTGATTACTGGCTACCTGTTCCTGATTTCGCAACCACTTGAACGATTGCAGATTGGGGCCGCCGCTGGCATCTACACCCACATGAACGCAGATTATCGCGTGATGGTCTCTGGGATGATCTCCACCTACGCCTTCCTGTCGACGCATCGACTGCGAGGTCGTTATCTCACCAGGAAGACGCCCGGCGTGACAAACCGACCCCAGGAAACAGCTGTCACGCCAGCGTCTTGACCGATGCACGCGCCAGTGGTACGGTGGCTAAGCCACTTGACTCTTCTCACTCAGCGGACGCGACTCAATGGACCTGTCGCTACAGCGAAATCCGGTCTACCAACAACTGAACGATCGACTCCGTTCGGCGCTTGGGACGGAATACCATCGTGGCGACAAGTTCCTTACCGAGCGTCAGATCAGTGAACGTTTTGAGGTCAGTCGCGCCACCGCCAACAAGGCATTGGCCAGCCTCGTTTCGGAAGGCCTCTTAGAATTCCGACGGGGAATCGGCACGTTCGTTCGTCAGGACGTCATCAACTACGACGTTCGCTCACTTGTCAGCTTCACGGAAAAAGCGAAAGCAGCGGGCAAGCGGCCAACCACCGAACTGCTGGAATTCCAAAAGGTCTCGGCCGAAGCTGCCAAGCCTGAAATCGTCGCCACCCTTGATGTGGAACCGCAGGCAACACTTTGGGAAATGCGACGCGTGCGTCTGGCGGATCGCGTGCCGGTGATTTTGGAACATCGCTTTGTGGTTGCGAAACATTGTCCGAATCTGACTCGCAAGCAAGCCAAAGGACCACTTTACCAAGCTTTCACCGAAGCCCATCACTTGGAAATCGCGGGTGCTGACGAAGTCATTCGCGCGGTCGCTTTGAAGGCAGCCGAAGCAAGCTCCCTGCAAATTAGCGCACGTTCACCTGCGCTCGAGGTGGTCGCCGTCGGCTTCCTACCCAAGGGTGCCGCACTGTGGTGGGAGCGAACGCTTTACCGAGGCGACCAATACGAGTTTCACTCTCGACTGGGCCCGATACAAACGGCAACGCCCCCCAGGGGAAAACTACGATGACTGGCAATGACCGCCGCCAGCAAACACGCTTCCGGGCCGGAGGTAAACATGCCTGATCTATATGCGGGGATCGACTTGGGTGGGACCTCCATCCACGGCGCGCTATCGGATGGGGATGGAAATGTGTTGACGCGCGACGTCACGCCGACGAATTCGCATGTGGGGCCGCTCGCGGTGCTCGACCGAGTCGAATCGCTTCTTCGGGCGCTCTGCGCGACGGTGCATGAGGGCCCTGCATCCCTGCGTGGGATCGGAATCGGTCTTCCCGGGCTCGTGGACCAACAAAACGGAATTGCCAAGTTCATGCCGAACTTGCCGACGCAATGGCGTGACGTACCTGTGGCCGAGTATTTGTGTGATCGCCTCTGCTGCCCTGTCGCGATCATGAACGATGTGCGAATGGCAACGCTGGGCGAACTCAAATACGGCCGTGGTCGCGATCAGCCGACTGCAACGCTCGCCTTCTTTTCCATTGGCACAGGCATTGGCGGTGGCCTGGCACTCGATGGAAAACTCCACCTTGGCCCGCTTGGAGCCGCCGGGGAACTCGGGCATCAAACGCTTCAACCGAACGGAGCCCGTTGCGGCTGCGGAAACCGCGGCTGCCTCGAGACGCTGGCGAGCGGCCCCGCGATTGCTGCTTCCGGAATCCGCTTGATGACTTCCGGGCTCGCCCCAACGCTGCACGAGGCAGCGGCGGGCGATGCCTCACGGGTCACGCCCGCCTTGATGGCCGCCGCCGCTGAACACGACGAACTGATTCGCGAGGCTCTCGAGGATGCCTTCACTTGGATTGGAATTGCCGCGGCAAACGTCGTGTCTGTGGTCCATGCACAACAAGTGATCCTCGGTGGCGGCGTCTCTGAAATCGGCGATCCGCTTGTCACGAAAGTCAAGCAAGTCATCGACGACCGCATCGGCATGTTCCCAACGGACGATGTCCGAGTATCGCAATCCGCTTTGGGCGATCGAGCTGGCGTGATGGGCGCCATTGCCTTGGCCGTTACAAATGCCTCCAAACATTGATGAGACCGACTGAACTCCCTCCCTGGAAAAACCATGCCTGAATACAGCTACCACGATATCGCGAAAATGATCGACCATTCTCTGCTCAATCCAACCCTGACGGTGGATGACTTGGAAGCGGGAATTCGATTGGCGCTCGCCTACGATGTGGCCAGCGTTTGCATCATGCCCTATCACTTGAAACGTTGCGCAGAAATGCTAGCAGGCAGCACTGTCAAAGCGTCAACCACGATTGGATTCCCTCACGGGGGACAGACGACAGAGATCAAGCGCGCGGAAGCGGAGCGAGCGATCGCCGACGGTTGCGAAGAACTCGACATGGTCGTCAACATCTCCAAAGTCCTGAGTGGTGATTGGGACTATGTGAGGCAAGACATTTCTGCTGTCGTCGAAGTCGCCCACGCTGCAGGCCAGAAGGTCAAAGTCATCTTTGAAAACTGTTACCTCAACAACGAACAAATCGCTCAACTCTGCAAACTCTGCACGGAGCTTGGTGCCGATTGGGTCAAAACGTCCACAGGGTATGGTTCAGGCGGCGCGACGCACGAGGACTTGCGACTCATGCGGAAAAACTCGGGACCCGAAGTCCAGGTCAAAGCCGCCGGTGGCGTTCGTGATCTCGACGCCTTGCTCGCCGTCCGTGACCTTGGAGTCTCGCGTTGCGGTGCTAGCCGAACCCAGGAAATGTTGGACGCGTGTCGCGAACGACTTGAGCTCCCCCCGGTCGAACTGGATCAGACTGCCGCGGTGGAACAGGACGCCAATCCAAACTACTAAACTGATGATCGCGGCCGTTTTTGGCTGCTGGGAATTTGCATCTCTGCTGCCCCTACCAATCGAAAGTTCCAACATGTCGTCGATTTGCACATTCAGGCACCTGGCATTCCACGTTCACCCTCTGAGATCGATGTCGGCGCGAAGCGTGTTCTTTTTCGCGATGGGTCTAGTGTTGACGACTGGAGTCTCCAGTCACGCGTTGGCGATTGAGCCACCACGTCTGCTCGATGACCAATGGCAAATTCAATCCATCGCTGAAGAACCTGAACTGGTGACACCCACGGGTTGCTGCTTTGATGATCAGGGTCGTCTATTGGTGATCGAATGTCACACGCACTTTCCGCCCGAAGACTACGAAGGCCCTGAAACTGATCGCATTTTCATCTTCGACGATACGAATCAGGATGGCATTCTCGATCGGCAGCGTCTGTTCCACGTGGGCGGCATCGCATCCATGAACCTGACCAATCTTGGCGGAGGCTGGATTGGCGTTGCGACGCGTAGTGAAGTCATCCGCCTACGTGACAGCGACGGTGACGACGTCGCCGACCAACGTGAGGTCCTGCTGACACACACGACCAAAGCCGAGTATCCCCACAACGGCCTCGGCGGTCTGATGATGGGCTCGAACCAGTGGCTCTATGTCGGGCAAGGCGAGAACTTTGGTGAACCGTACGAACTTCGCGGGTCCGATGGATCGGTACAAATTGGTGGTGGTGAAGGCGGCAATGTCTTTCGGTGCAAAGCAGACGGCAGTCAATTGCAACGCGTTGCGACCGGCTTTTGGAATCCGTTTGGACTCTGCTTTGATCGCTCCGATCGATTGTGGGCCGTCGGAAACGATCCTGACGCGATGCCCCCCAATCGACTCCTGCACGTCGCCGCCGGCGGAGACTACGGCTTTCAGTTTCGATTCGGACGCGCGGGCATTCACCCGCTTCAATCGTGGAACGGTGAACTTCCAGGAACGCTTCCGATGGTTGCGGGCACGGGTGAAGCCGCCTGCGCCGTGCTTGCGCATGGTCCGCACCTCTGGGTCACTAGCTGGGGTGACAATCGCATCGAGCGTTATCTGCTTGAAGAAGACGGCGCCTCCTGGAAAAGCAAAACGGAGGTCGTCGTTCAAGGGAAGGCAAACTTTCGCCCCGTCGGGATGGCCGTCGCGCCGGACGGTTCGATCTACATCACCGACTGGGTTGATCGCAGCTACCCGGTTCACCGCAAAGGCCGACTTTGGCGGTTGAGCCGTCGGCCGGACGCCCCCGTTTTACAAGGACACCTCCCAGATCTAACCGCTGCAGAATCCAACGCCGCCCGTCTGCAAAGCGAAGGGGCATCGATCGCCTCTCTCTTGGAGGCATTTGATGACACCGATCCCTTCATTCGCCAAGCAGCCGCTACCGGACTCGTTCATTCCGATCAGTTGGCAACCGTTGACCGACAACAGCTCAGCACGGCAGCGCAACGAGTTGGCATGATCACCGCCTGGCGATGGAAAGAGTTGATTGATCCAGCTAGTGTTCCGGCGACCCAACGCAAGTCGGTCGTAACCTGGGGCCTCGCCGACGAATCCAGTGACGTCGCCCTCACAGCACTTCGCTGGGCGACCGAGCGCAACATGAAAGATACGCTTCCCGACATACGTCGATTGCTCGAACGCGTTGACCTGCCACCCCGACTATTCGCCGCCACACTGGCTTCGATAGCCTACCTGGAAACAGGTTCGGCGGCTCGAGGAAAACGTGATCCCGCGATCGAGGCATCGTTGATCAACTTTGCCAAAGACACAAATCACGCCCCCAATCTTCGTGCCCTCGCGTTGCGCCGACTGCCATCCGAAGCGACCACGCCCACAGATACTGAACTAGCGGAATCGATCATTCGGACACGCGACCGTGCGTTTTCCATCGATGCGATCCGGTTACTCGCCGCTCGTGAAAGTGAATCTGCAATGCAAGCACTGGCGGCATTGGCCGAGGATGAATCTGTGGACGATGAAACACGCGCGGATGCTTTAGCGAGCCTGTCGAAGCAGGCGGGAACCTTCGCGTCGCTGATCAACCGCATGTCGATTCCTCGTCAACCGGATTCGTTGCGGAAGGAAGCGAAACGGATTCGAAATCGAACGTGGACGGCGGGAAAGGAGTCGCTTCCCAACAAGCACGATTTAGAAGGCTGGGATGACCTGGTTGGATCTGGTGGAAATCCAGATGCGGGACGGAGAGTCTTTTTTCGCACGACCTGTGCCAACTGCCACATGCATGGCGGCAGGGGCGCCAAGACAGGCCCCGACCTGACCACGCTGGCAGGTCAAATGACGAGCCGGCGGGTGATCGAGTCGATCCTTGATCCAAGCAAGGAAGTCGGCCCGCTCTACGTTCCCTGGCGAATTTTGACCGTGGACGGCAAAGCGCTTACCGGCCTGAAACTTGACCGCGCGGGTGTTAACAACAGTCTCCGATTTCAAGGAGCTGACGGCAACACTTTTGAAGTGCAGCTCGCCGACGTCGAAATCCAGGAACCGGTCAAGCAATCGATCATGCCCGCGGGCTTGGAAGAAAGCATGACCCTCGATGAGTTGCGTGACCTGATCGCGTTTCTAACGCAGAAGCCCTAATTTCGCCAAGCATCGTCGCGCTCTGAAATTGGCTCGAGCGTACTCTGTGAACGGGTCCCTGGGGGCAACCGCAGGATCACGGAATCTGCAAGCTTCGCAACGCGTCGGCAAACTGCTTGCCCAGGTCGACGTACCCGGCCGAATCGTAGTGCCACTTGTCGGAGTACTCATATTTGTCTGTGCTCGTCACTAACGCCGCATTCGCGTCATTCTGCACAAAGGCTGCCTGTGCTGACCGCACCTCGTCGCCATGATCCCACACGCGACCATCCTGGTCGTCTTGGCCGGAATCTGAAATCCTTCCGATCACCACTGCAAGATCGTCCGCACGAAGGGCAGCACGCACGAGATCCATCAAGCGTTTTAGGTTGGCTTCATACCTGCCGGCAATTTCCGATCCTGCGGCGGCATCGCTCTCACCTTGCATCCAAACAATCCCCGCGGGGATCAGTCGATCCGAGGTACCGTCGCCATCGATATCGCGTCCGGCCAACGCCGAACGAATCGTCTTTAAGAAATGATCGTATTGATTGATGCCGGCAGATTCGCCGCTCCCTTTTTGGTAGTCGGGCTCCCAGCAACCAAACTGCCCCGCTGCCTCTTCCGCGATGGACGAACCCGACCGCGAGTACTTGATGAGCGCCACTTTCTGTTCGGGAAACAGCTGCTGCAAACGGTGTCCGAGCGAAACTTCAACACCAAACCGATTTGACAATTGATCCTGTATTCCGTCGCTCGAAAATCCAATCCCGTGCCCAGGCCGAAGCATCGACCAGCGTCCCAAGCCGCCGCTCAGATCGCCATCGCCAACGGGATTACCATGAAAAATCGGGATCTCAGACTCCACCTTCAAGTTCGCAGGCAAGTCCTTGGAATAGCCGAAGCCGTCCATATTTGACTGACCACCTAGGTAGAACACCAAGAAATCGGTGGCCTGCAGGGATGCAGAAAATGGACAGGCAATGGCCAGCAACAAAACGACTCGCGTTGTTGTATTCATAGATTCTCAATGTCTCGCCGGCGGCGTAGTCAGACCCAGTGGCGTAGCCAGACTCGGTGGCGTAGCCAGACTCAGGAGCGAATGAAAACATCCCAGAGCAGTGCGAATGGAAATCAAAAGGAAGCCTAGTAGCGTTGCAGGAGCGTCAGTCGCTCCTGATCAAACGTCATGTCCTTCATCGTATCGAATTCAGCACGACGAACGGCGGTAAACGCCTTTGCGAACTGCTCTCCCATGCCATTGCATAGCACCTGGTCCGATTCAAACAACCCAATCGCCACATCCATCCGGTCCGGCAGCGTGGCGATATGAAGCTGCTCACGTTGTTGGTCTGTGTAGTTGCCCGGATCGATCTCCACCGGCTTCGGCAGTTGCATCTCGCGATGAATGCCATCGAGTCCTGCATTGATGATGTTGCCCAAGGCAATGTAAGGATTGGCCGAGGCATCCACCGTTTTCAATTCGAAGTGTGCGGGTAGCTCGTTCTTTGGATCATTGATCAAGCGAATGGCTGCCTCCTTGTTCGCGATGCCCCAGGCTTGGTAGGCGCCGCTCCATTCGTGGGGACGAATCCGACGATACGAATTGATGCTGGGTGTGGTCGCCGCCATCAAAGCTGGAAGGTGATCGAGCACACCCGCCATGAATGAGTTGGCGATGCTCGAAAGATTCCAGGGTGAATCACCATTGGGAAGTAGATTTCGTTCGTCTCGCCACAAACTGAAGTGAGAGTGCAAACCACTTCCGGTCGCTTCCTCGAACATCTCTGGAATCAACGTTGCGATCAGCCCATGCTGATTCGCGACCATCCGAATCGTCTCACGCGCCAAGACTAATCGGTCTGCCAACTCCAAGGGTCCGCAATGCTGCAAGGTGATTTCCTGTTGGCCAGGCCCCGATTCGGGGTTGTACTGTGCGACCGGAATGCCCTGTCGCCACAACGCCCTGAGAATCGCCAAGATCACGGCGGATTGCTCATCTGCCGAGACGGTGGACGCGTAGACGGTTCGATCGACCGGCGTCGGAATCTCTTCGGAATCGTCGGCGGGATGAAGCAAGTAAAACTCAATCTCGAAACCCGACTCAATCGACACGTCCATTTCCCCCGCTCGGCAAAGTGCGCGACGCAGAAAGTCACGCGGACAGACCGCCCATGGGGAACCGTTCAAGACCATGTCACCCAGCACCGTCGCAATCGTCGGCGCCGTGGGGGCAACGCTGAATGTTTTCCAATCGGGTACCAATCGTACATCCTGAACCGGCGCCAAGTCGGCGGCGGCGGCCGGCGCATCAAATGTTGCCGGCAGCGATTGCAGTGCCGCACTGATCGTCACCTGATGCTCGATACGATCCAATAAATCATCGGTCGTGTGGATATCGTCAAGCTTGGCTAAGAAAGTTGGCAGGAACAGCGACTTCATCCGAATCACATTCCCATTGTCACACCAAATCACGCGCAACAAGTCGAGCTTCCCTCGCTGCAACGTCTCGACGATCGTTCCCAAATCCATCTCTTGAACTCCTGCACTTCGAATTCCTGACGCTTCGGAACAACCGGCGAATGTTCATCTCATGCACGTGTGACGCTTTTCAACTCAGGCGAAGCATGCGTTCCACAGCAACCCGTGTGCAATCTTTGGTCTCGCCGCACTGATAACATCCGAGTGATCGGGGCTTGCTCACCGCAGCCGCAAAACCCGTTCGCCCAAACAGCCGCGACTCCATCGTTCCGCTCGCAATCGCGAGGACCGATTGTACCCGGTGAATACGCGTCCCGAGAGCCACTTCGTCGGGGTCCGCTCTGACAAATTCGTAAGAGTCCGGTTCGCTTTTGAGAGTCTCAGATTCAATGACGACCGATGACTTAGCGACAGCGATGACTCGTATTCCAACGGACGGTCACTTGCAGACGATGGTTGTCGCCGTCGCGGCTTCCATCCACGGCAGTTCTTGCGGTGACCAAACGCGTGCCGTAAAGCCATTCGGCCCCGACATCCATGCTTGGAAACGGACTCCAAATGATGTTCGCAGAGACATACTGCGAAGCTTGAAACGTTCCCACCGGATTCGGCGTGGGATCGAAACCGTCTTGCAACTTCCAGTAGCCGTAGCTAGCCGTAGACCGCGTCGATGCATTCCACCAATGTTTGTAAGCCAACCAAAAACCGTGTGCGGGGATCGCTCGTAGCGCCGGATTAGTCGATGACCGGGGCGCCGCATCCAAACCCAGACCCTGCGTGTCGTCGGCGTAGGCTCCCAGCCCCTCGCCGATCACCGATCCAAACACGACGTTGTCCTGGCCCCATGTCTCGATCCAACCACTCAGCCAAAGTCCCCACGCGTCGACGTCCGACTCATAGCCCACCCCCACCGCTTCGAGGTTCCGATAGATGCCGGCGAACTCCAGGTGCGCTTTTGGATGTTGATAGATCCACTTGGAGACGACCGTTGGAAATCGATCGACTGCCCGAGCATTAGGCACGGAGGATGGCAACGAGATATCCGATTCAGCATCCTCCACACCGACGGTCCAAGACGAGTACGGAGATCC
>JBPCVD010000777.1:0-8466 GCA_051010815.1 Rubripirellula sp. | reverse complement strand
GCCTACGCGATCAACCAAGATGGACTGATGCTGACCGACAGTCCGCTTGCGGTAACGCTGGCCGAGGAAGGTCGGCTGGAGATGCCGGCAGACGAAATCGCTGCCACGCTTCGGGTTGCAGATCCGGGCATGGAATTGACCTCGCAAAACGTTTCGATGCTACAGCGAGCCGCCTGCCCATTGACCATCGCAGTTGCCGATGCAACCGCTGGCAATCCGGATGTACGAATCCGGCCGTACGAGAACTACGCAGGGCAAGAAGTTGTCGGCGCATGGCGATGGAACAACGATTGGCGGATAGGGATCATCGTTGAACGCGGGTCCGACCTTGCTTTCGCCACCGTTCGTATCGTTCGATTTGGTTTCCTGCTCCTCGGCAGCCTGCTGTTCGTCACGGCCTTTGCTGCAGCCGCACTGATCGCGCGTGCCACCACCGCGGAACGAGCGGCGGTCCACCCCCTAAGCCGCTATGAAATCCTTGGCGAACTGGGCAGCGGAGGCATGGGTGTTGTCTACCGTGCCAAACACCGACAGCTTGGACGTGACACGGCGCTGAAAGTCATGATCGGCGACCGGCACAACAAAGAGGACCGACTTCGCTTCGATCGCGAGGCAAAGCTCGCTGCATCTCTCAGCAATCCCCACTCCGTGATGATCTATGATTACGGGCGAGCGGAAGACGGAGAAGCTTTTTGCGTGATGGAGCTTCTGCGCGGACTGACATTGCATGAAGTGGTTGCGAGAAGCGGATACCAACCGATCGGCCGTGTCTTGTTTATCATCAGCCAGATCTGCGATGCGTTGACCGAAGCACACGGATTGAATCTGCTGCACCGAGACATCAAACCACACAACATCATGCTGTCGCTTGATGCGTCCGTCGGCGACTGGGCAGTGGTATTCGATTACGGGCTTGCCAAACCCCTGGAGCCGGTCTCGGATGTTTACCAGACCTCGGAAACAATCTGGTCGGGGACACCCATGTACATGGCACCGGAGCGATTTCGACAGCCCTCCGTCATGGACCCGCGCTCTGACCTCTACTCTGTCGGCTGCGTTGCCTACTACCTTCTTGCCGGGCGACCGCCGTTCATGGAGTGCGAGCCGGAATCACTCTTTGCATTGATTTTGAGTGAGCAGCCGATCAGCATGTCCCTTCATCGCAACAATGACGTGCCTGAAGAGATCAGCAGCATGGTCCTCAAGTGCATGTCCAAGAGTGCGGATCAACGCTTTGCTTCGATCCAAGACCTTTCCTGGGTCGTCGACCAACTTCGTGCTCACTACCCATGGACGGTCGACCAGGCCAGAACGTGGTGGAAACAGCACGGCGGCGAATAGCCACACCAATTGACTCGACTTATGCTACAGGAATCACCGCGTCCGACCGTAGATTGTTGACCAAGACGACAGACTGCGAATGGCACAACGTGATTGCCCTACCGATGCTCCCCCTCGTTGAAAGGTTTCCCCTTGCGACTACTCATTCTCGTTCTGTGCGCAATACTCACGTCCCAAACTCTGGCAACGGTCGATGCAGCCGATACCAAGATTGTGCTGGTCGCCGGAAAGCCTTCTCACCCTCCTCGGATGCACGAGTTCAACGCCGGTGTTCAATTGATGGCCGACTGCTTGAAGGAAGTTCCAGACGTCGACGTGCATTGCGTCCTGAGTGGTTGGCCAAAAGATGAGTCAATTTTTGACGGCGCAGACGCGGTCGTTTTCTTCATGGATGGTGGGGGTCGGCATGAAGTCGTTCAAGAGGATGGTCGCAGGCTAAAAATCCTGGACGATTGGGCGGCGAAAGGCGTGGGTCTCGGTTTCATGCACTACGGTGTCGAGGTGATTGCAGATCAAGCCGGTGACGAATTCAAACGCTGGATTGGCGGGCACTATGAGAATATGCATTCCTGCAATCCAATTTGGGAACCGAACTTTGTTGTCCTCCCGGACCACCCCATCACCCGTGGCGTGAAACCATTCCAAATCAAGGACGAGTGGTACTTCAACATGCGTTTCGTTGGCGACATGACAGGGGGCGAGCCTCAAGAGGTGGAGGGCATGAAGTTCGTTCCGATCCTGATGGCGATACCATCCGAAGACGTGCGAGATGGACCGTACGTGCACCCCAAAGGCCCGTACCCACACATCCAAGCTTCGAAGGGAAGAGCAGAGGCCATGATGTGGACGGTCGAACGACCAGATGGCGGTCGCGGATTCGGATTCACCGGTGGCCACTTCCATGACAACTGGGCAAACGACGACTACCGGCGAGTGGTGCTCAATGCCGTCCTCTGGACCGCGAAGGTAGACGTACCCGATCAAGGCGTCGAGTCGAAGGTTTCCGATCAACTCTTGAACGCCAATCTGGATCCGAAGAATCGTCGTTAGTCACACTTCTTTTCGTTGACAAATGCAGGCAGAGATGAATTCGACCCATCGTTGGTTCGTGGCCTTGGTCTTCGTGTCTGCCACTTTGCAGGCCCGCGCCGAAGTGGGCGATCCCCAACTGCGAACCGACCACGCCTGGTATCCAGGCGAGTTGGCCATTTCAACCTTCGAACGCCTCGCGCAAACGCAGGCAGAGGTCTACAAACGCGAAACGGGTCGCGATGTCGAATCTGACCAGGACAAAGCCCTTGCATCCTGGTACTGGAGGAACCTGCACTACGCACACTGCCAGGAAGGCACCGGCGATTACTTTGACACCGGATTTGAGCGTAGTGATTGGAATCGCGAGTATTGGCATGGCCTCTTTGCTCATGGGATGTCCCTCTGTGGGACGACTCATTCGCAATGGTCAGCAGAGTTCAATCACTTGCTGGGCCATTGCCGAAGTCGCTGTGTGGGAGTCACGGGACACAGTTCCTTTGAAGTGTTTCTGACGGGCGGAGACTACGGAGAAGGGCGTTGGGCTCTGTTGGATCATGACGTTTCGACCGTGATCTTTCATCCGCAGCAACAGCGTCTTCTGTCCATCGAAGAAATCCTTCGCGGAAAGAAACAACTCCGCGACAACGACTTCCTGCCCAAACGGCAACAGGGTTGGCGGATCGCTGGCTTGCACCCCAGAGATGTCGACGAGTTGTACGACACTTATACGAGCGCATCGTACCTCGCCGGTTACGAGGGCCCCACTCCGATGGTCCACCTGCGGCAGGGCGAGTCGTTTTGGCGCTACCTGAACCCAGGTCTGAAGGATGGCCAGACTTTCGTTTTCTGGGGATTGAATCGCCAACAAGCGATCCGCGGGCCCGAGCGTGATCGCACTTGGGTCAATCAACCTCAGAACATGTACGGTTCCTCGCAAGACGCGCGGTCTCACCGCGGTCAAATGCGTTATGGAAACGCCGTCTATTCCTATCGACCTCGATTCGAAGATGGAACGTATCGCGAAGGCGTCATTTCTGAGTCCGAGCATCACGTGACGTTTGAGTTCAAGACTCCGTACGTCATCGCAGCCCAACCCACGAACGATCAGCCTTGGGGAATCTACGACGATGGATGTACATCTGGCCTCGTCATATCGGGACAACTTCACTGCGACGTCGCCGTCTCGACTGACTCAGGTTCCACCTGGAAGACGCGACAGCACAACCAAGGCGATCTGGACTGGACCGACACCGTCAAAGGTCACAAACAATACCTCCTACGTATCTCAAAAGGGGCGAACGAACTCGGAACGGCGGAGGTTGAAATAGCGACCGTCTGCCAAATCAATCCAACGACGGTCCCAAGACTGCACCCGGGTATGAACACAATCACGTACGCAGCGTCGGGGCATGCAAATGTTTCCGCCGGCCCGAATCTGGACCAAGCTCTATCCCACAGGATCTCCGGCAACATGGATGCACCCGAGGGAATCACTTTGGAATTGGAAACACCGCGCGGCGAGACTGCCGTCGCCGTTCACGCAGCGAGTCACAATCTGTCGGGTAACCCACCGGCTGATGTCGACTACCAAATTGACTGTTCGGTAGATGGCGGTCAGTGGCAGCCCATCGTTTCCGATTGGACGATCGAGCGCCGCACACCAGAACCTCCGGATCTATGGAGTCAATCATTCGCCTACGGAAAGTCAGAGCTGGGCTCCGGCAAGACCGCGAAGATTCGCTTTCACAATTCAGGACGGAAACCGTATCGCCGAGTCGAAGCCCATTTGACCTATCGAGTCGCCAACCCGACACGCGCTGTCGTCACGTTTGGATGGCTCGAACCGGGTGACGACCAGTTGAAGACCTTCGCCCAAACAGTTTCAGCCGGAACGGACACTCAAGTTTGGAATATTCCCGCGGGAGACGCGGTGAATACGAAGTGGGTTGAGATCGCCTCGCCCTAACGATCAGCATCGTGGGCTCCGACCATGCCTCCGACGCCACGGCTCCGACACCATCGCACTGACGACATCGCACTGACGCCATGCCTCCGACACCATCGCATCAAGGGACGGTGAGTTGTTGGGGGCGATCAACGATCAGTCGCCTTTTTCAGGCACCTTCTCAAGGATGTCCAACAAGACCTGATCGGGCTCGACCCCTTCTGCTTGCGCCTCAAAGTTCAGCAGCACGCGATGACGCATCGCAGGTAAGAAGACACGTCGTACGTCCTCAAAACTAACGTTGTACCTCCCTTCCAACAATGCACGGACTTTGGACGCCAGGGCGAGCGTCTGAGCACCTCGGGGACTGGCACCCCAGCGCACGTAATTGTTCGTCGCGTCAACCGAATGGGGGCCGTCGGGATGCGTCGCAAGATTCAGTCGAACTAGATAATCCTGAACATGCGGGGCCAGAATCACCTCCCGGACCATCGCTTGCCATTTCAGAATTTCGCTTCCGTCCATGACCTTTTGCAACTCGATCTTCTCGCCTTTGGTCGTCCGATCGACGATGACGTTTAAGTCTTCTCGGCTACTGTATCCCACCACTAACTTGAACAGGAATCGGTCAAGCTGAGCTTCCGGCAACGGATAAGTCCCCTCTTGTTCAATCGGGTTTTGCGTCGCGAGCACAAAGAAGGGTTTGTCCAATTCAAATCGAGTGCCGCCGGCCGTCACGGTCCCTTCCTGCATCGTTTCCAACATCGCCGACTGCGTCTTCGGAGTCGCTCGGTTGATTTCGTCTGCTAATAGAATTTGCGTGAACACGGGACCACGCTGAAACTCGAAAGATCGACGACCATTATCATCTTCCACAATCATATTCGTGCCCAGAATATCGGCGGGCATCAGATCGGGCGTGAATTGGATCCGGCTGAATTTCAGATCGAGCACTTCCGACAGCGTTCTGACCAACATCGTCTTGCCAAGACCTGGAACGCCTTCCAGCAAACAGTGACCGCCGCACAGGATGGCGGTTAGGACACCGTGCACGATGTCATCATGGCCAACAATCACGCGACCGATCATTTCACGAACAGCGCCGTAGCGATCACGAAATTCCTCGGCCTGCGCCTGCATCGATTCAACGGTGTTACTCATCAGCGATCACGTCTATGCGGGGATGTCGGGAAGAAGCCGCAGCAGCAGCTCATTGCCGAAGGTGGAAACGAAGAGATGGGTCGCTACGTCGGGAAAGCTTGGCCCAACGAGACACGAGTCGAGATCCATGATAGCCGAAAGCACCCCCCGGGGGTGAGCCACCGTCGCATCCTCACGACAGCTTGCGATTCAACGTCGTCACCTGCCGTCATACGAAGATTTTGCGTGCTCTCAACGCATGAGCCACGGGCCGTCCCTCGATCACGGGCTCAGTCGCGGGGCCGTCTCGCGACGTCTTCCACCGCTTCGAAAACTCGCATGACATTCTCGCCCAAAACTTTGCGAATCTCCTCTTCGCTGTAGCCTCGGTCAAGCAGCCCCTGCGTGATCACCGGATATCGACTTACATCCTCCAACTGCGCTGGCAACGCGGGAACCCCATCGAAGTCCGAACCGAGTCCGACATGTTCAATCCCTGCGACGGAGACCACATGGTCAATATGGTCGAGCACATCATGGACCGTGCACACTGATTCTCGCGGGTTCCTCAGCTCCCACTGCCTCAAATCGGACGCTGCCTGCTCCTCGTCCTGTGGGTACTTTGACTTCAACGAAGCCTTCACTTCTGACCGTTGCATCGAACGAGCGGCATCCACCGGGTGCACGAAATCGGGAAAGAAATTGATCATCACGACACCACCATTGTCGCGTGTCATCCGCAGCACATCATCGGGAACATTGCGAGGATGATCTGCGATCCCGCGCGCTGACGAATGCGAGAAGATCACGGGAGCCGTCGAAACCTGCAGGGTCTGCCGCATGCACTCTGGGGAAACATGTGAGATGTCGACGATCATCCCCAACCGGTTCATTTCCTGAACAACCTCTCTTCCGAATGCAGACAACCCTCCACAAACTTCATCATCGCTGCAGGAGTCCGCCCAATCGAGCGACATTGAATGGGTCAAGGTCATGTACCGGGCGCCTTCCCGATACAGTTGCCGCAAGACATTGATGGAGTTCTCGATCGAGTGCCCGCCTTCCACGCCAATCAAGGAGGCGATCTTTCCCTGGTCACGAATCCGTTTGACATCCTCGGTACTCAAGGCCAATTCAAAGGCGTCGTCGTATTGTTGCGTCATGCTACGGACGACCTCGATCTGCTCCAGCGTCGCGGTCAACGCACTCCCTTGACTCGATGTTGACACGGGTACATACACCGACCAGAACTGCGCGCCGACTCCTCCGGTGCGCAAACGGTCAATGTCCGTGTGCAGCTCCGATTGTCGCTGTCTCAGGTCAAATGCATCGAATCCACCACCAGCCTTACGCAGCGCCCAAGGCAAGTCGTTGTGGCCATCCACGACCGGCGCCGAGGCATGAATCCTTACAGCCTCGGGACCTACCACGATCGGATCTCGATTAGCAGCGGGTTCGGCCGATATTGATACCGAACCTATCAGCGCTGTGATCATCCAAATCAACGCCCGCGGGGTTCGTCGACAAGCCGCTGCTCGATCGTTCACGCTGCAGTCTCGCAAATTGGGCATCAGTAATTCCAAGCGTCCCTCGGGCATGAGTTTCACTCGACATCATGACACGTTGCCCCTGGCCCGTGGGCTCCAATTCAAACAAACTGCCTTCGTGCCGAACGGTTCTTTACGAAACGCAATCTCGTCTCCGAGAACAAATCGCGGGAACTAAGTGCTCTGTTTCGCTTGCTTCAAGAGTTCCCATTCCGGGCGGTCCTTGTAAAACCGATCAAGCGGATAGCATCCGCTCACGATTCCATTCCGCGGCGCGGTTGTGCAATCACTGAAAGTGCGGCAAATCTTCTTTCTGGTCATGAGCGTTCCATTCAAAACGTCTGCCGGCAACTCGGGATACGACAGCACCATGCGTCCTAAACCAACCGAGTCGACCCATCCGTCTCGAACCAGCGCCTGCGCCACATGCGGCAACCAATCTTGCAGGTACGTGTATCCAGAGCCAACAAACATCAGCTCAGGGTGCTGACGTTTCAATTCCGCGGTGACTTGCAATTGTCTGACGACGCCACACAGCGGATCCTCCGGAAGTTGGTATCCATCACTTGGCGGGAAATAGGCCGGGCGTTGGATGTGTGGGTTGTAGTATGGGCTTCCAGCGGTCGTGCAGACCATTTTGATCCCAAGTTCTTTCAGCACTGCAAGGAATTTTAGAGGCTCGTCCAAATCGATTCCGCGACCTGTCGCATCTCCACCAAACGCAAGTCGGGGATCAGCAGTCGCCTCCGGAATACCGACGCGATCTTCGCCTGGATGAAACGGAAGAAAATCGAAAACGCTTACCCGAACGCCGATTTTTAGCGAGGGAGCCGAGGCGCGAACGCCCGCGACGATCTCTCGAAGAAAGCGTGTCCGGTTCTCAAAGTTGCCACCAAACCGTCCTGGTCGGTCAACTCCGCTGAGCAATTCATGCCCCAGGTACCCGTGACAATGTTTGATATCGATGAAGCGAAAGCCGGCCTTCTCGGCCAACGTTGCGGCATGAACAAAATCCTCAATCAATTGCAGCAACTCGTCATCGGTCAGCATTGCCGAGTCATCCGTGATCCCCAGCCTTGAATCAAGTGCAGGATTGCGTTGTGCCGTGCGTGGCTCGCTTTGCCCCTTTTCGTTGGGTCTCGCGTATCGTCCCGAGTGCGTAAGCTGAAGTCCAACCAGCAGATCATCGGCCGTTCCGAATTTGGAAACGTGCGTATCGGTCAACTCGACTCGCAACGATTCGATTTCCGAGAGATTGTCCTCATTGATCAAGAGTTGATTGGGGTTCGCGCGTCCATCGTGCCTGACAGCGACCGCCTCACCACCCCACATCAGCTTGGCGCCGCTCAATCCAAAGTTTCGCCATCTGCGGCGCGTCAACTCCGTTGGCTTGCCAGCACGAGTTCCGTCCCAACCCTCCATTGGCAATATGCAAAACCGGTTTCCGATCGTACATCCGTC
>JBPCVD010000776.1:0-12917 GCA_051010815.1 Rubripirellula sp. | reverse complement strand
ATCCAGAATCATGCCTCCACGCAATTATCGAAGTTCTTCCCGACGCTCCCGCTTTCCAAGTGTCTTGCTTGGAGGATTAGGGGTGTTGCTGCTTCTAGGCGTTGGGATTGTAGGAACACTCTGGCTTGCCGGTGTCCCGCTCAACCCGTTCGCCACCGATGAAAAAGAGGATCCGTACATGGTGCGGATCCCCATCAACGCGCAGGCAATTCCCGCCTACACGCGTGTGAATCGGTCCTATCTGTTGAATCCGGCCAACGGCGGATTGATGTTCCAGCGAGTCCCGCCACAAGCGGCTGTTGGGATGTCCATTGTTGGGATCGATCAGAATGGATCCCACGTTGAAAGTCGTGTTGAGTCGGTCCGGAACGACAACGACAAGGTCGTCTTTGTGGTCACGGATGGAGCAGAAGTTCGGCAGGCAAACGCATTCGTGCTTGGCGGTGCAATCCTGAACGTGAGCTCGATCATTGGTCGCGTCGTGAAATCCGACAAACGCGCCGGACTGGGGTTTCAGGAGAGCACCTTTTTTCCACAGGGAACGCCTGAAGGATTGGCGGGGGCCACGCCGATCGGGATGCGAGCGATCACCCTGGATGCAACAAGACTTACCGGCGTCCATTCACTCAACGCAGGAGACGTCATCGACTTGATGGCGAGTATTCCAGTGGAAGAGTTCACGGAGTCCGATCCCACCGATGACCACGAAGTCCAACTCCTGGCCCAAAGCGCCCATGTCCTCCGACCCGTCTACGTCCGTAACGAGGTGACCAGCAACAGTTCGCTGATGAACGGCCAGACGGCCCAGAACATACCGAAGTATGAAGTCGCGATTGCGGTGTCAGCCGAGGATGTGATTCCGCTGCAAGAAGCGCTCAACCATGACGTCGGAATCACCTGCGTCGCCCACTCGATGAAGCCGGCCGACGAAAACGCGACGGAGCTGATCACGCGTCCTGACGTGGTCACCGTCCCAATCACCGTGCGTCCCATTTTGGCTTACCAAGTGGTATCACGGGATGCCTTTGTGAGCCCCGCCACTCGAACTCTGCGGACCGAAACAATCTCGCGTCAGGTCGCGGATCGGATCGGCGCGATCACTTCCCTGCATGACGCATTGGGCGCGATCACCAAGCAGGACATTCCAACTGGACATTACCTCCGTCACAGCGACCTGTTGAAGGGGCCACCCACAAACACACCAGAGCCCTCCGCCGATACGCTGGAGGCGAATCAGGGCCGTGACATGCGACATTCCGATGGAAGCACCTATGTCGCCATGTTCCAACAGCCCGCGCCGGTTGCTTCCGCACCCACCGCCACGGCGGTGGGCGATCGTCCCGCGATCACTCGTTTCATTCCGGCGGGCCGAACCGCCTTCGCGATCCCATTGAATCGTATCTACGGTGCCGAGCATCTGCAGATTGGCGACACCATCGATCTAATGGCCAGCTACTCCCTGGAACAGCTGCAAGATGAAGAGGAGACCGAGACACGTCCTGATGGAACGGTGATCGTAAGAAAATCGGAATCGCTGACTCCGCGCACCACAAGACGAAGTTGGGAACAATCATTGGGTAATCGTGCCGAACCTTGGTTTGTGGCATCCGATGCAATCGTGGTCGCGCCGGTTGGCTTTCCGGCACCTGCTGCAGCTCTGCGAGCGATCGAACAATCGGATGCTGCGGAAAATCGGCGCAACGCGGCAATTGGGTTTGACGGCCCTCCCATCATCATCGCCGTCGCGAGTCGCGACGTGGAGTCGATGGCTACCGCGATGGCAACTCGGGATGCACTCTTTACCGTGGCCTTTCACGCTTCGGAGACGAACGAGCTTCCGCCTCAAAGCAAGTCGATCGCCGTGGCGCCGGAATCCCTCGAAGCTTTCACCGCACTGGACAACAATAGCTGGATGGGGAACCGTCGAGATGTCGCGTCACGTGTCGTTTCAACCTCGGATCCTCGATTTTCGAACGCACTGGCACCGGAGCAATTGGCTGATTTTTATGGTCGAGTGCTCAAAGCGGAGAAGCCGCGAGGTGCGTTCTTTACGGCGGACGATTTCTTGCCCGTCGGAACGGGGGCGGGAATCGCAGCGGTCGCACGCGTTGGCTTCACACTGCTTCCGATCGCGGATCGAGAGATCGAAGGAATCGATTCGTTCGTCACCGACGACCGCGTGACGATCCTGATCCGCGCGGTTGTTCAGTCTCAGGCGTTGAATCGACTGACCTCGGAAGCAGGCATCGCCACGTCTGTCGTGGTTGCTGATTCAGTGCGAATTGCCCGGGGGTCGCTTGCCGGACAATCCGTGCTTGAAATCCGCAACGAAGACTTGACGCGTCTTCAGGCGGCACTCGCCCGCTCGTTGACCGACCGCAAGGACCTCGAGGACCGATCTCATCTGATCGCGGTCGGTATCGCGCGACAAGCGAAGGATCAACAGACTGCGGTCGCCGACGGAATTCCTGAATTCGATCCTCTCCAGAATATCAAGAGTACCGAATTGATCATTGGTGGCAGACGATCCTTCGAAGTATTCGGGGGCCAGCAACCATGAGGCGCACTTCAAGCAAGCGTCGTGGTGGTTATGTCATGGTGTTGCTCGCCATGCTGCTGTTTGGGCTGATGGCGATGGCAGCACTTGTCATTGACATGGGATTTGCACGGCTTACCCAGCGTCAACTGCAGACGGCGGCCAACACCGCGGCCTTGGAGGGACTACGTGGTGAAGGATCCTCGTCACTGACGTATGAACATGAACAGAGACAGGAAGCTGCGGAGAGACTGATCGAATGGACGTTCGACGACGACCTGGATTCCAGCAATGGTGATGATGGAATCGCCGGATCCGGTGGCAGATTCGGTGCGGGACCGCTTGTGAGTTTCTCGGGCGGTGCCGGGGATCCGAGCCTGGCAGCAAGCCAACTCATGACGGTTGATCCAAACAACCCGACTTATAAGCCGGTTTTGCAACGTGGAGTCGAGACGCCGGAATCGTTCCGCGTCAACTTGCAACGAGGGGGAACACAAGATGGATCCGCCGACGTTTACTCCCAGGGGCAAGCTGTTTCCTTCTTGTTCGCACGCGGGTCACTGATGAACCGTGCATTGATTCAAAACGGAATCACAGTCCGCGGAGAATCAATCGCAGAGGGAATTCCCGCGTTATCCGTTGGACTCCCGGTCACCGATACCTCGGGAACCGAAGTCTATCCCGGGGCAATCGCCATTGGCTATCAGCTTGCGGACTGGAACGGCTCTCGCAGCGATCCGCGGCAAGTTGACACCGCGAAGACGGTCGTCGGACAGGTAGTGAGTGACTTGGGCACCGCTACGCTTGCCGACGGATATTGTTGCATCTACGACACCATCTCCGGTGCAGATCGCGTCGTCGGGTTCGGCATGATCGAAGCGGGTGCTCCGTTGCCGCGATTTGTGGCCATCACAAATACGTCCGGCAGGCTTAGTGACGTCTGGGCAGATCTTGATCCCGCGATTCGCGACTTGGTGCGAGCGGGGAACGAATCGATTGTTGGCGGGCTGTTGGTCGCCGTTCCTCGCAGGGTGAATTGATGTCTGCCACCGCACAAATCTTGATCTTTAGTTCCGACGAAAAAATTGGGGAGGAATTGGAGCTGGCGTTCAGTGCACTTCCCGACCGCTCCTCACGTTTCCGCGTCGTCAACCACATGGGGGCACTGTTCGAGGCGATACGAAACCACAGCATTTCCCTGGTGCTGGTGGAATACGGTGAGGATCCTGCCGACTTGATCGACTGTGTTCGACAGATCCAAGCCATCTCAGCGGATACTAACATCGCTGCCATCCTTCGCCCCGAGGGTTTTGCGGGGAATCAGAACGAATCGACCGTTTTGATCGAGGCTATGCGGTCAGGAGTTTGTGACTTTTTGAGGCGACCGCTGTCAACCGTGGACCTTCAACGTCTGATCCAACTTGATTCCACCGACAGTGGCTCACCGGACTCCAAGTCAAAGTCCAAGCGATTGGGAAGGGTGGTTTCTTTCGTTAGCAACAAGGGTGGCGTCGGGAAATCGACACTCTCCGTGAATACGGGCGTCGCGATTGCGCGACGGGGAAAGCAAAGCGTGTTGTTGATTGACGGATCGATTCAAATGGGGGTTGCCGCGGCCCTCTTGGATTTGCAGCCGAATGCAACATTGACCGACATTGCGCGGGAGGTTGATCGACTCGATCCGACCATGATCCGCCAGACCGCCGCGGTTCATTCCAGCGGACTGAATTTGCTTGCAGCACCAAGTGACGCCGTGGAAGCAATGGAGATCGACGACCTTCTTGCAGCCCGTATCCTGACGCTGGCTCGCCAAACGTATGACCTCGTCATCGTGGATACTTTCCCCATGTTTGACCGGGTTGTCGTCGCCGCGCTCGATTTGAGTGACCGTGTTTTTGTGGTGCTCGAGAATGTCGTCCCGACTTTGCTGGGCGGCGTCAAGCTACTCAGTGTCCTGGAACGCATTGGTTACCCAGCAGATCGTCAGTCCATCATTCTGAATCGCCAGCAACGCGTTGCCGGCAGCCTGTCGATCGAAGACGTTGCGGAACGCATGGGGCGCGACATCGATCATGTCTTGCCGTTCGATAAACGAGTCGTCGCCGCCGCGAACTGTGGTGTTCCAATCGCCATGACGCCGGTTCGACTCAGTGCCTTTAGCCGAGCGCTCGAACGATTGGCCGACGAGGTTGCCGGCGACGTTCACGAATCGCGTCTTCGTGTCGAGATGAATGAAGCGAGTCTTCTCGCTTCGGAAAAGGATTCAAATCGGGCCGCACCGACGGAGGACGGCAGATGAATGAATCGAATTCAGATCCGCAGTCGGCAACGAATCGAACCGCAAGAGAGATGCTTACCCGCGCCTCTCTGAATCTGCCTGTCGACCGCGTTCGTGAGGAAACGGAGAGAAAGTCGAGTAAGTCGTTTCGAAGTACTGCCTCCACAACCATCGCTCAGGGTAACGCGTCGTTCGCGACTGTGAAGGCCGTGATGCACACGCAACTTTTGGAGGACCTTGACCGACGAGACCGCATCACGGCCAGCGAGGATGAGCTCAGTGATTTAGTTCGCGACTTCGTTGCCGAGGCGTTGGAGACTCAAGATTGGCCACTGAATGACGAGGAAAGAGGCCAGCTGGTCGATGATCTGATTGAAGAAACCATCGGCGTCGGACCGTTGGCTCCGCTGTTGGCCGACCCGGCGGTGACGGACATCTTGGTCAATGGTCCTCATAACGTGTTCGTGGAGCGTTTTGGACATTTGGAAAAGACGGAGGTCCATTTTCGCGACGATGAGCACCTTGTCCGAATCATCGGACGCATCGCCGCCCGCGTTGGCCGACGCGTTGACGAGAGTTCGCCCATGGTTGACGCTCGACTCCCGGACGGAAGCCGTGTCAACGCGACGCTACCTCCCGTCACCATTGATGGTCCGACGCTTTCGATTCGTCGATTTGGTCGCCGCCGTCTCCGCAGTGATGATCTGCTGCAGCTTGGCATGTTTTCGGTCGAAATGCGAGAGTTCCTTCGTCTGGCCATCAGAGGGCGCGTCAACATGATTGTCTCAGGCGGCACCGGTTCAGGAAAATCGACATTCCTGGGGGCAATGGCCGAAGCCATTTCAGATTCCGAACGGATCATCACGATTGAAGACGCCGCTGAGTTGCTGCTCGATCAACAGCATGTGGTCCGAATGGAAACCCGACCGGCGAACATCGAAGGGCAGGGTCGCATCGTCGCGCGGGACCTGGTCGTTAACGCCCTCCGAATGCGCCCGGACCGGATCATCGTCGGGGAAGTCCGCGCCGGCGAAGCTCTCGACATGATGCAAGCGATGAATACAGGCCACGACGGATCGCTAACCACGATTCATGCCAACAGTCCACGGGATGCCGTGGCGCGACTCGAAACGATGGTCTTGATGGCGGGTCTCGACTTGCCCAGTCGTGCCATTCGCGAACAAGCCGTGTCCGCAATCGACATCGTGATCCAAGTCCGACGATATGAGGACGGCGTAAGACGGGTCCAATCCATTTCGGAACTTGTCGGCATGGAAGGTGACACTCCCCAGTTGCAAGAGATTTTTCACTTCGTCAACACTGGCAGAGCAAACCGACGGATCACGGGGAATTACGTCGCGACGGGAGTTGTGCCGCGGCTCGTGGAACGATTGAGAGAGAACCACGTCGATGTCCCAATGAACCTCTTCCAACCTCACTCATCGTCACCTGCCTGGAATTCATCAAACCTCGATGAGCAAGACAACGGAACTGGCGATTATGAATCCGGTCGAGACTCGACATGGTGATCTTCAGCGTCGTCGCTCTTTGGACGCTGATCGGATTGGTGGCTGTGGGAGCCTATCGATTACACGTTCGTCGAACCCAAGCCCTTGATCGGTTTATCGAAGCGACTGAGTCGTGGGCCCAGCTTGCCGAACCGGTGAAGGATCGTGATGCGCTCGACCAGGCACGTCCGTTTTCATCAGCGCGGGCGCTGAAACGCCGCTGGATCTGGGTCCCTTGGACGATTGGAATCGCGCTTGGATTCACGATTTGGATGGTGATGGGCTGGCCGACGCAGTATGTGCTCGCGATCAGCGTGGTCGTCGCGCTTCTTCTGAGCCAGTTGGAGGGTTTTCTCTTTACGCGGCACGTTGCCAAGCTCGAGCGACAGTTAGCCGATGCCATCGATATCATGGTCGGTGCCCTGAGCGCTGGTGCAGCCATCGGTCCGGCGCTCGAATCGGCAACCATCGAAACGGAAGCACCGTTGAAGCCCTACTTGCAGGAAATCGCTGGCCGAATTCGCCTCGGAGACGAACCGGCAGAAGTGTTTCGTTCGCTCGCTGATCGAGTTCCTCTCGAGACCTTCTTGCTCTTTTCATCTTCGATGGCAGTCCATTACGAGGTCGGTGGACGACTGGCGCCGACCTTGGCGACCGTAGGACGCACGATTCGCGACCGCATTGAGATTACCCGACGCATTCAATCGAACATTGCGCAGTCACAGTTCAGCACGTTTGCCATCATCGGTTTGGTCTACTTGATCGCGGTGATCGTGTGGAGGAATGGACCAGAACCGATGCGAGAATTTGTGACCTCGACCTTGGGCAGTTGGACGGTTGCAATGTCGATCGTGATGCAGGCGGTCGGGATCGTTTGGATGAATCTGATTTCCAAACCCAAGTTTTGATTCGCGAAGAAACCATGAAGTCACTCTTGATTACCTTGCCATTGCTTGCTCTCTTCGTGGGGCTCATCGCATGGATTCTGATGCGTTGGCTGGGTCGCCAACGGACGCTGGATCGCTGGTATCGTAACAGCGAATCCGAGCAGCTACCGGACCCCGCCGACTCGCCTCGTTCTTGGATAGGCACGTGGCTGTTTCTGGCCGGCTTTCGCAGTCAATTGGCTCCTGTGACATTTGTGGTTTCGACGATTCTTTGCATCGTGGTTGGTCTTGGAAGCGCAACTTTGTTCGCCACTTCGGGATTGCAGCCGTTGATGGAGAGAAGTGTTCTCTTGGTACCTGGCGGAGTCGGAGAGACTTTTCTACCAGTGATTTGGGTGGCCCCCTGGATCATCGCGATCATGTTGATCTGCTTGCCGCTGACGATCGTTCGGTCCGCTCGTCGCAAGCGTGTTGCGATGATTGAGCAAGATCTCCCCCTCGCCATGGAACTGATGGCGACACTCAGCGAAGCGGGGTTGAGTTTTGACTCGGCACTCTTGCGAGTCTTGAAGACGCGTCTCGCCGGGCGCCCGTTTGCGGACGAGTTGCAGGTTTACCAGGCGGACCTTCTCGCCGGCCGCCCACGGATCGAGTCCCTGCGACGACTGAGCGGTCGGATTCGGATTGGATCGATCTCGATCCTAGTTTCGGCCTTGGTCCAAGCAGAGCAAATGGGGATGGGAATCTCGCGTGTCCTTCGGAATCAGGCCGAAGACGTTCGATCGAGGAGGCGAGAGAAGGCGATCGCGTTTGCCAACTCGCTTCCGGTGAAACGTCTCTTCCCGCTCGTGATCTGTTTTCTCCCTGGGCTTTTTGTTTGGACACTGGGGCCAGCGTTCGTGCAGTTGTTCAAGATGACAGAGACATTCACGAATAATGGCGGACTTTGATGGCAAAGCTTTTGAACGCCGAATCGGAGGAAGTGATCTTCGAGAATCTGATCATCGCCGACAACTTTTGGCGTCGAGCAGTTGGATTGATTGGCAAGGCCTCGCTCTCGGCCGATCAAGCAATCTTGATTCGCCCGTGTAATTCGGTTCATACGTGTTTCATGCGAATGGAACTCGGTGTCGCATTTTGTGACAGCGAAGGGCAAGTGCTCCAAGTTGCGACGGGTGTTCGCCCATGGCGGTTTCGATTCGGGCCTCGGAAATCCCGGTTTGTGGTGGAATGGTCGACTGCCAGCCCTAGGTTGCGGGTCGGGCAAAAGATCCGGGTCGATTGATCTCTAGCGATCGACGAAAGCTCAAGTTTCATTCCTGTTTTGCCGATTCTAACGGTTGTTCCTTGGTCGGGCCCATTCCGGCAGATGCTGCGCCAAGCGTGTGAAGCCAAGCGGGAATACAACATCCGCTCACAAAGCCATTGGATGAAATCGCTACGAACTTCAGGAATCCCGTGGTTGAGGCGTATCGCCTGGACCCTGGTCGGTTGCAGCCTGCTCCAGGGGTCGGCGGCATTCTGTCAGCAAAATGCAGCGGCGCTTCTTCCGCCGGTCAATCAACTTCCGGGTTTAGGGAATGAGTCAATTGAGTCGCTTCCGAATGGCTTAGAGAAATCAACGTTGCGGTTGCAGTCAGATTTCCCCCAAGAGCTTATTCTGCCGGCCCCCAGCAAAGATGCGAAGCTTCGAGAACGCCGATTCATCCCATCCACGATCGATCCAGAGTTGCCTCTTCGGTTGGTGGTTGGCCGTCCCAAGGTGTTGCAACTCGCGGATACTCCGATCCGAATCTTTACACCCACCGATTCGATCATCCGTACGGAAATCATCGATGAGCAAAGTGGAAAAGAAGTTGCCGTCACGGGCCTGGAGAGCGGCACCACGACGCTGATTCTCTGGTTCACAGACCCACAGTCGCCAAGCGGTCAAGCCTCGGTCGCTTACGAAGTACGTGTCTTTGACGATCCGCTTCTCGCGAGACCGGTCAACGACGTGCAGAGTGAACTCAACGAGAAGTTTCCCAACAGTTACATCGAACTTGATGAAATCTCCGACCGATTGATTGTTCGTGGTCAGGTCCCTGATGTCATCGAGATGACACAGATCCTGAATGTGCTGCTAGGCACAAGAAGCAGGAGCCGGACGGCCGACCCGAGTGCCACGGCGGATTCTGCCGCAAGGGCGTTCAACTTCACGAACACTGGTGATCGTTTCGAGAGCACAGCATCGCGGCTTGAATCTGAACGTGCGGACGAATTTGCCAATCGCCTCATTGATCCACAGGCCCTTGCGGAGGCCGGCATCATCAATCAACTGAAAGTTGTGGGCGAGCAACAGGTGATGCTGAAGGTGACTGTGGCGGAGATAAACCGAAGTGCCGCAAGAAGCATCGGGCTGAATTTTTCGGTCGAAAATGATGCCGGTGATACCGTGTTTCGAACGCTGACGGGGAATCTGCTGCGCAACGCGGTTGATGGGAACACAAGCCAGACAGGTGCAAACATCCTCGCCTCCCTCGACATGGGGCAGGTCAACATGGCCATTGAGGCGCTCCGCCGCCTCAATCTGTCACGAACGCTCGCCGAACCCAATTTAGTCACCATGAACGGCGAACCAGCCGATTTTCAGGCGGGCGGCCAGTTCCCCATCCCTGTCATCAGCAGCGGCGGCGTCGGCAACAATCTGCAAGGCGTCTCCTTCGTTCCCTTCGGCGTGCAGTTGCAGTTCACTCCGTTCATCCAAGATCGCGACGTGATTCGTTTGGAGATGGATGCGGAGGTCAGCACTCGAGACGAATCACTTGGGACCAGCATCGGTGGTGGTGGAGGCGGAACACAGGTTTCCGGACTCAACAGTCGTAACTTCTCAACCACCGTGCAACTGCGAAGCGGACAGACAGTCGCCGTGGCCGGGCTGCTGCAAACCAATTATGGAGCCAGCACGGAACGCATTCCGTTGTGGGGTGACCTTCCAATCATCGGTTCCACCGGCGGTATCAATCGCAGCAGTAGTGGCGAACAGGAGCTTGTCATTCTGGTGACACCGCACCTGGTTGCTCCGGTCGACGCCTGTGAGGGCGCCGCGCTACCCGGGAGCGACGTCTATGAGCCGACCGACATCGAGTTCTTCATCAAGAATCGACTCGAAAGTCGTCGTTCACAAGATTACCGAGCCACGGTTCGCACCGATTGTGCACGCCAAAAGCGCGGGGAACACTGCTGTGCGGATCAATACCTCATCGGTGACATCGGACCGACGGATCGCTGCTGCCCTAGTCCCGTCACGATGTCGCACCAGGCTGTTCCGGCAACGGGATCGCCGAGTTCTGCCGACCATTCCCCGTACTACGAAAGCTTCAGCGATGTCCAGGGGGATCGTCCAAGTGAATAGATCAGTCAATTCATTGAGTGTCGCGTTGGTATTGGGCGTGTCTATCGCGTTCACGGGCTGCGCGCATCGAAACGCCAGTCTCTGCAATGACTGTTGCGAGGACATTCCAGCTGGAGCAATCCCGGAGCCTCCCGGATCAAAGGTCTGCAACTGGCAAACCCTTCAAGTGAATAACGCGGCCGCGGATCAAACGGCTTTGTACCGAAGCGACTTCGTTGGTGACTCGAACCGACTCTCTCCCGCTGCCCTCGCACGGATGGGCCGTCTGGTTCAGTCTGGCTGTGCGAGTAGCCTGCGCTGGATTGTGGAACCGTCCGGCGATCAAGACCTGGACCTGTCACGAGTTGATTCCGTGGTAAGCGAACTGACGCTTCGTGGTAATTCACCAATCGATGTGACTTTGGCCACGCCGGCCGCGATTGGACTGACCGGACCGGAAGCCGAACGAATCGCAGGCGGGGTAACTCAGAACAACAGCACACCTTCGAACGCGAGTATCCGCAACAACTCGGGTCGATTCGGACCGGTCGGCTTCGGTCGTTTCTCGGGAGGATTCTAATGAGTCATTGGTCGACCACGGTAAAGCGAATAAGTGTCTTGCTGAGTATCTGCGTTTTTGTTCTTGGGTGTCACGGACTCGGAAGCAAGAAGCCTGAAAATCCGATTGCGCCCCTTGGTAACGGCATACGGTCGCTTTCCTCGTCCGCACCTCTGAGCAATCGTTTCAGTGAACGAGAACTCTGTCTCGAAACCGCGAAAACCGTCGCCGAGAAAGGTTACGCGGAGGAGGCGATCAAGCTCTACGAGAAAGCTGAAAAACTCGATTCAAACGCGGAGCCCGTCAATCTTCCGCTCGCCCCTCTCTACGCGCAAGTCGGAGATTATTCGAAGGCTATCGAGCGATACCAACGTGCGATCGACAGCGGTGAGGCAACGTCTGAGGTCCGCAACAACCTCGCTTGGACCCTGATGGAGACACATCGCTACAGCGAGGCGGTCGCAGTGATCGAAACCGGGCTGGCGGAGGAGTCTGAGAATCCACGTCTTACCACGACGCTTGCTGTCACCCGTTATCGCATGGGCGACCGGCAGAAGTCCTTGGAGAAGTTCCAGGAAGCGCTGGGGGCTTCGGCAGCACACTACAACTTAGCGCTGCTCGATCTTGAAGCGGGGAATATCGAATCTGCAGTGAAGCACGCAGACTTGGCAGCGGCGTTGCCCGATAGCACGGCAGAGATCGCTCAACTTCGCGACTCCATTCATTCGGAGCTTGCCGCGAGCAACGGGCAAGCAATCCTACGCTGATAGGGACGATGTCCCAGCGTAGATGGACTCATTTCTGCGCATCGGAGATCTCGAAGCCGAACTCCGTTTGGAGCGCAGCGAGTCTTTCGACGATCCAGGCGTGCCGATGATGCTTGCGGATTAGCGTGATCTGCGTCAGTGGGGAACTCGTTTTGATCTCTGTCTTGAATCGGCCGTGGATCACGCGCACGATTCTGTCGGAAGTGAAATCCACACTTTGCACCAGATCCTGGTAGTGAATTGCGATCCCGTGCAGTTCGACCGTCGCGGACCGGCGCAGGGGGATCGAAGCAATCAGCCCCAGCATGAATAGGGTGAGCGACGACAAGAACGGATGGAATCCGAAAGCCCATACCGTGTAGAAATCAAACAGAAAGGCAAGGTACAGCACAGCCGCAAACCATCGCCGTAATCGGAACCGCGCCTGTCGAGGTTCAACGTTGGTCGCCACAGGTGGCACGTACGGATTCAGGTCTTGCATGCTTCGGGCGTCCGATTCTCACAGAATTCACACCGCCGGCTTGGGTCATTTGCAGTTCTTGCACCGCCCGCGAAGCAGAATCTCGGTGATCTCACCGACCTCCTCACTCACGCGTTGACTGCCCGCCGTTAGCTTGACGTTGTCCAAGCATGATACCCCTCCGCAAACCACACAAAGGAAGTGCGGATGGGAATCGTCTACGTGCTCCCCGGCTCGAATTTCCTCAAACCGGTAAACGTGGTCACCAAGTTCGGTTCGCCTCAACAAACCTGCGTCTGTCATGTCGTTGAGGTTTCGAAAAGCCGTCGCCTTGTCGATCCCGTTTTCGGCGAGCCGCACGGCGACGTCGGCATGAGTCAACGGATTCGTCGCCTCACGCAGCATCTGCAGCGTAAGCATTCGTGCCGGCGTGGCGCGGAGCCCCGCCGAACGAATGGCTTCTTTGGTCTCGTCGATATCGAGCTTTTGCTTCATCAACTAGCTAACCACTTTGACAGGACCATGATCGTCACAGTGATCACCATGGGG
>JBPCVD010000775.1:0-15566 GCA_051010815.1 Rubripirellula sp. | reverse complement strand
TCGTACACCAATCCAAGAACGGCTTGCCAGTCGACAGCACGTCGCACCGCCGCTTGGTAACCTAGCGTAAGCCCAGGTGCCCTATTGCAACGAGTCGAGACTACCAAGATGCGTCTATTCTTTTTTTGGTTCGCAGTTTTGTCGATCGTGGCACTCGCCGTCGTGAGCCTTCTATACCCTCCCGCCGCATGGGCGTGGCTCGGCCTTCTACCGGTGTTGGCATTGGGTTTCTACGACGCATTTCAAACGCATCATGCGATCTTGCGAAACTTTCCGGTATTGGGGCACTTCCGCTATCTGTTCGAAATGATTCGTCCAGAGATCTACCAATACTTCGTCGAGAGCGATACGGACGGTGTCCCCTTTGATCGGGATAAGCGTTCGCTGGTGTACCAACGTGCCAAGGAGGTTCGCGACACTGTCCCCTTTGGAACGAAAGAGGACATCTACAGGACCGGGTACGAGTGGGTTAACCATTCGATGTCGCCGGTGCACAACTTTCCTGCCAGCATGCGAGTCTCGATCGGTGGACCCGACTGCAAGCAACCTTACTCCGCAAGTCTCTTGAACATTTCGGCGATGAGCTATGGGTCGCTCAGCAAGAATGCGATCCTTGCGCTAAGCCACGGTGCCAAGAAAGGCAACTTCGCGCACAACACTGGCGAGGGCGGAATCAGCCCCTATCACGTCGAGGGCGGCGCGGACTTGATCTGGCAAATTGGCACGGGCTATTTCGGTTGCCGCACCGAGGATGGTGGATTCTCGGAAACGCTGTTCGCGGAAAAGTCGTCAAGCGATCAAGTGAAGATGATCGAACTCAAAATCTCACAGGGCGCGAAACCAGGACATGGCGGGATCCTGCCGGCGGCAAAGTTGACAGAAGAGATCGCGAAAATTCGTCATGTGCCGATGGGACAAGACGTCAATTCACCCCCGGGCCACCGAGTCTTTCAAACTCCGATCGAACTGCTGGAGTTCATTGCCAAGTTGCGTGACCTCAGTGGTGGAAAGCCAGTCGGTTTTAAGATTTGCGTCGGGAAACGCCGCGAGTTTCTAGCTGTCTGCAAAGCGATGGTGAAGACCGGCATCACACCCGACTTCATTGCCGTCGACGGCGGCGAAGGCGGAACCGGCGCTGCACCACTCGAGTTTTCCAATCACATCGGCGCCCCCTTGGTCGAAGGCCTGATCTTCGTGCACAACGCGCTGATCGGCTACGACCAGCGGGACAAGATTCGGGTGCTTGCCAGTGGAAAAGTCACGTCAGGTTTTGCCCTGCTGAAACGATTAGCCCTAGGTGCAGACGCCTGCTATTCCGCGCGTGGCATGATGTTGGCGTTGGGATGCATTCAGGCACTCAAGTGCAACAGCAACCATTGTCCCGTTGGCGTTGCTACCAGCAATCCACATTTGATGGCAGGCTTGGTACCCACCGAAAAAAGGGCAAGGGTGACCAACTTTCATCGTGAAACCATCGAGAGCCTTTGCGAAATGCTCGGCGCACTGGGGCTCAGCAGTCCGGAACAACTTCGCCCCTGGCATGTGATGCATCGGACCTCTCCCACGCAAACGAAACACTATGGCGAGCTTTACGACTTCCTCGACCCTGGGGAACTGCTTCGCTCAACACTGCCCGCCGATTATGAGCGAGCCTGCAATGCCGCATCGGCGGAAACCTTTGCTCACAAACTCGATGCGGCCGAAACTGAGCCAGCGCACATTTAGCACCGGCCTGCATCTCAAGATTTTCGGCGCTTCGCAAATGCGTTCGCAGATCGATTCATCGCTCGACACTTCGGGACTCTACTTCCACCAACCGTCGTGCAGACCGCACAACGTACGCAACATACGTCGGCGGATGAACGGGACTGCGGGAAACCACGGAAGCACCGCATTCCTGCCGAAACTCAACAGCGGAATATCCGACTGAAAAAAGGGGGTCAACAACCGAGTCAACTGCTGGTAGTAGCGAATCTTGCGATACCGTTGTTTCGTGAACCACTTGCACGCCGAATCGAAATCTCCTGTCTCGGCCAGTGCGTTGGCAAACACTTCGGCATCCTCCAACGCTAGGTTCGCACCCTGCCCCAAATGTGGGCTCGAGGCGTGGGCAGCATCTCCTAGAAACAAAACCGAATCGGTATTCCAGCTTCGCATCCCGACATGTCGATAGCCGCTAAAAGTCAACTCATCAAAACGCTCCACCGTTTCTAACAACTCGGCAGCCGGTGGACACAAGCGGATCACTTCGTTCTTCCACTTCCCAATGCCAGTGGAAACCAAATCGTCGTAGTGATCCGATCGCACACCCCAAAAGAAACTGCACTGACCATTCCCAATGGGAAGCAATCCAACGAGCCGACGCGTACCGTCGATTACCTGGTGCAAGCAGCGTTCGACTTGCGGACATGGACCGGTTGCCCAAAGGGCCGCGTACGGATAGTCGATTAGCCTGCAGCGTAGCGCCGATGCCGTCCGAAGCTTGGACCTGGCACCATCCGTGGCGAGCACAAAATCGAATCCACCGTACTCCCGTTCCTCTTGATCGACGACCGAGACGCGATCGTCCACGCGACGACATGACTGCAAAGCGGAACCGTTACAAATCTCGACCCCATTGGCCGTGCACTCTCCAAGCAGCGATTCGAACAGCAAACCACGGTGAACGCCCCAAGCACATGTCGAATCGCCCAACGCGTCATATCGAAGTTGGATAAGTGACTTACCGCTTGCGAGCGATGCATCAAGACCATCCAAACGAGCGGACTTTTGTTCGACCACCTCGGACAATCCCATCCGAGCCAACACCGCTTGCCCACTCGGCTGCAACATGATGCCGGCACCGATCGGGCGACATTCATTCGCCTGTTCGAAAATCGTCACGCTGTGCCCTTGCCGAGCCAGCAGCGCTGCAACAGCGGTGCCGGCGATCCCGCACCCTGAAACTGCAATCTTCATCGGATCCTCAATGGTTCGGTCCGATCGGCAGAGGAGCGTCGACTAACGTCGCTGAAACAGCTTCGGCTCGGGAAGGTCCCGCTCGATTTCCGACAGCCGATAACCAAACCCTGCCCCTTCAATCGACGACAGATCGAGCATTCCGCGGCGGCGACGATAGATCCCCGGATGAACCTGCTCCTCTGGCTCTGAAGCGGCCGGATAGAACTGCATTCCATTGGACTCGACTCCCATGATCGTTCCCGCATGGGCCGCTAACCGCACGTGGGGAATCTGTGCCAACATCGGATTCGTAAGATCTTGCACCATCAATGGCATGCCATGAGCTTTCGCCCAGCAGAGACTGAGCAAGGCACCGGTTTGAGTCTTGCAAGTTTTCAACGCGACGCCTGTCCATCCCAACTTGCGTCCCAATGCCACAAACTTCCAATCGTGTGCACTTTCGTCCAAAAACAATGGCTTGCGATCCGACACGCTGAAGACATCGATTTGGTTTTGTTCCAAGTCATACGGAAAAGGTTGCTCCACATAAAGAATGCGGTTCAAGATATCAGCCCGTTCCGACTTCAATCGATCCAATATTTCGTTCACGTAACTTGGGTCCGTGACGGTGCAATTGAAGTCCGCCGACAATGAATCGACGCCCAACTCAAGCGATAGATCTCCGACCTTGACCAACCGCTGGTAGTCCCACTCCGGGTCAGTGCCACGAAGCTTAATCTTCAGGCATGTCAGACCATCCCGCTGAATCCAATCCCGCAACGTGACGGGATACCCGTCTTCCGGTTCGCTGCCGCTGCACTGATCACTTTCCAATGGATCGAGCCCGCCAACCAGGTGCCAGACAGGAAGATGATCCGGGGCAACCTCGACAAGAAAATCATCGGGGTACTTTCCGACGAAATCGACGCCCTCGTCTTCGGCCGTGAGAAAGTGTGAAAGATCCGACGACATGTACTGAGCGTTGTACGTGTCGTAGATGTCTACCTGATGCAAGATTCCATACGCATCATGCGTCGCGATGTCAAACGCGCTGGCCGCAATCAGAGCAGCCAAATGCGGCATCGGTTCCTTACGTTCAGCATTGAACCGCTCCAGAATCTCTGGCAACGTCTCCTCCAAGAACGCATGACCAATTTCCATCGGATGCCCTACCGTGTCGGCATCGGCCCAAGCCTGCGCAAGCACATCGCAAAAAGATTGCATCGCGTCATAACGATCTTGATATGACAGCGTGGCGCTCGGCCAAGCCCAAGTGACCGACAGAGGCGTTTCACCCCAACCGATCGCCGTACGGCCTTCGGAGCCCTGCAAGGTCACGGAAACGCGAATGCAATTGACCGACGAGACCGACTCGCTGCCAAACTTGAGCGGCATCCGCATCGCTACCGGCAAATAGGTGACGGTGACCGATTGAACCTGGGCATCGGTCGAACGAGTGGTGCGGGATTCAGAGGACATCTTGCTTCCGTGTACGTTTCAATGTTGGGAACAGTATTCTACCGCGATGCCGTCACAACGCCGACAAGCTCTTTAAGATTCCTCGGGTTCTGACCCAAGTCCCCCTTACCGACTCGCGACCTGCTGTCGGCGCGGAGGTAGGTTCCGCCCTCGGAAGCATCCAAATGGGCGTGAATGTCATCGACAAACCGCATCACACCGGTCGTCCGAGTGAATTCTAATTCGATTCCCTTGTCCGTTTCTCGACGACCGATGAGTTCCCACTTGCTTTCGTCGGAAGCCCACAACTCAACTCGATCCGCCACCTGCGTCGGCGTCTCAGAAACCTGAACCGGATGAAGTTCCTCATCACTCGCAGCCGCATCCAACCGCGCATAGTTGGTCGTCAGATCACGTTTCCAGTTGTCGATTCGCGAAAAAATGCCGAGCAAGATCACAGCCGTCACCCCAAAAACAGTTAGTATGCTTCGCCGTCGAGATCGCTTTCGCGGAGGGCGTTGTGGATTGGTACCCGCGGAATTGGATTCGTCATCCCCTGAACCTGATGGGATGCCACCGCGGTTCTCCGCGTCACGTTTTAAGTCTTCATTCGCCATCTTGTTGATCACCTGACTCGACGCCAAGCCCATTCGCAGTATCAGCTACTCTGTTTTTATTTGATTGGAGCCGTCACGGATGCGATCCATTGCCATCACGATCCCCAACAATTGCCTCTTTGCCCTTTTCGCCTCTCTTGCGATCTGGACCAACATCAGTGTGGCAGATGAGCCGCAAAATGAAACGTGGGCGAAATCGATCGCGTTGCCTGATACCGAAACACCGAGAGAACTTTTTGACCGAACCAGCTTCGAAGGTTGGCAAGGCCTTATCGACGACTTCTGGTCGATCGAAAATGGCGAGATCGTCGGACGCAACCTGAGCCCAATTCCCGCCAGCACGTATTTATTCACCAAGGATTCGTATCGAGAGTTTCGCTTGCTGATGGAAGTGAAGCAAACGCTTGGCAAAGACTACTCAACCATGCATTCCGCCGTTTGCTGCCTGGGCCAGATCATCGAGGACAAAGGGCAAGCTTTCGGCTTTCGTGGTCCCCTGTTGATGTTCTGCCACGACTGGGGAATCTGGGACGCCCACCGGCGGAACCGAATCTATCCGTCTAAACATCGCGGGAATTTTAGGCCAGGTGTAGAACGGATCGGCGAATGGAACCAAATCGAAGTCCTCGTGATCGGAGACCGAATCCGCATGGTCGTCAATGGTCAGCTGGTGATTGACATGACCGACAATCCGCAAATGCTTCAATCGTCGCCCATCGGTCTTCAACTGCATGGCAACCAACGGCCTCAGGAGTTTCGTTTTCGAGGCTTGGTGCTGTCCAAGTCGCCAACCGATCAACTGCTAACACTAAGTCCAAAGTAATCCTCCTGGATGGACGCGTTCTTTGCCTCCGTCCCCATTTCAATACTCCCTAAGAAAGGCTCTCGGTCATGGAACCTCGCATCAGCATGGTCACACTTGGCGTCGCTGACCTGCAAAAATCGATCGATTTTTACGAGCAGGTGGTTGGCTGGCAGGCGATGGAGAAGCTCCCGACCATCGCCTTCTTTGATCTGCGAGGGCTCGCTTTTTCTTTGTATCCACATAGTGAAATGGTCAAAGAATGGAATGCGACACTCGATGACATTCCGACGTACCGTGGATTTGCACTCGCCCACAACGTCGCGAGCGCGGAGCAAGTGGACGCTATTTTTGCGAGGCTCGAGAGCAAGGGCTGCGATATCGTCAAACCACCGGAGAAGGTTTTTTGGGGTGGCTACTCGGGCTACTTTGCTGACCCTGACGGCAACAAGTGGGAGGTTGCCCACAACCCATTTTGGGTCATGCGTGAAGACGGCCGCATCGTCATGAAAAAAGCCTGAACGCCAGCCGTCTCCCGCTCAGTCTTGCGGGACGTGGACGAGATCGACGTTGTATCGACGGCAGCGACTTGATCCGATGCCGACGTTAATCCAGCGACATCGCTTCAGCCATGATTGCCCGGGTCATGATTGCCCGGGTCATGATGGCCCGGGTCATGATGGCCCGGGTCACAATTGCCAAGGTCACGATTGCCCAGGGTCAGGCTGGAGCCTATCGGCGCGAAACGCATCGCTGGCCAACACGCTTCCGAATCGAAAGCGGTTCGCAATCTACAAACTCTCGTTTCGCTCTCTAGAGTCGTCCATCTTGATCGAGCAGTTCTTTGTACTCGTCACGTTCGCGACGCGTCGCCTCGAGATCGAAGATCAGATACTTCATGTCGAGTCGAAGCTGCGAAAGCGCCTCCTGAACCAAGTTCAGAATTCGACGCCGACGGGTGCTGCACTCCACAACACGCTGAAGCGCGGGTGCGATCGCATCGCGATAGCGTGCCGGCAGAGCATCAATCGCCTTTGCCATCTCTTGAAGCTCGATGGGGGTCTCGTCGTTCAGCTTTTGGGCGGATCCGATAGTGTTCGGCATACAGAGGTGCTCCGATGGGTCTGCGTGATGCTTGATTGATTGCTTGCCATCCATTGCATCTGTGGTGCCGCTTTCCGGTAGCGCAGCTTAGCCAGCATTCAAAAGTGCTTTCCTGATAACGACTTAGAGTGATTAAGCGCACCATGATGTCAAAACTTAACGTTGCAGAAATGCAACACAGTTTCGACTTGGCCTGAGGCTCTAAATCTTGGTATGGAAAGACCTTACGCTGGCGGCGGCGGCTAGCAACTTGTTGTGGAGATATTTCAACACCACGTCGCATTCACCACACACCCGATTCAGTGCGCGCCTGGGAAAGAGTTCGCTGAGAGCGATTCCGAAGCGATACGGCGATTGTTCCGCCGTCGGCACCTAAGGTCAACAATCAATGGCATCCCCTAACTCCGCAATTGAAAAACGACCGCGCAAGATGCCGACTCGGCAAAGCTTGCGTGTTGCTGCTGCCTTCACGGCTGCGGCGACTTGGCTGCTTGCCACCGTCGGCTCTGCCCAGATTTACGATTCTCTCGATGCGCATCCACCTCGTTGGTACTTGGATGATTCGGATTGCGATGCGCGTGTCATCAGTCAAGGACACTTGGCAGACGGCGGTGTTGGAGGCGGAGCGTGCGAAAAGATCATGTTCCTGGCGTCCAATGGAACGGAGGCGTACCTCGTTTATCCGATCGAACCGGTTCGTCCGCTCGATGACCTGACCGCCAATGTTTCTGTCATGAGCGCGCGGCGCGGCGCCAGAATCGGATTTCGAATTCGCTATCCGTATCTGCAGGACCAGACAACGGGGCGGCCGGTGTCGGTGGTCGTCTACGGAGCAGGTTACGATTCACCCGGCGAGTTCGCCTCCATTGGCGTCGGTCTGATCGAACGCCCGCTGCGATTGAAACATGTCGCCGTACGTAGTGAGTACGGCTCCGATGCAGACCTCGAAGACGCGTATGTGGATGGCGTCGTCATCAACGCCTACAGCGGACCGGGCCAAACCGCGCTTCGAATCGATGAATTGAGAGTCGACGGACTGATCCCGGTTGGGGAGGGGATCGTGACCGGAAATCGCCCGGCCAGTGATGGCGAGCGAGGCGTCTCGATGCGCGTCTCCTCCGCTGGCAATGCTTTGCAACCACGTAGCCTCTCGAGTCCCTTCCCAATCGGGAAAGTGACTCGCATCCTTCAGCACAACGGCGAACCACTCTCCTGGGTTCGCTCGCTTGGCTTCGACGCCGTGTTGCTGCCCAAACCTCCCAATGCCGAAATCTTGAGCGAAGCGATCCGTGCTCGTGTCTTGATTTACGCGCCCCCGCCGTCATCACCAGATCCGGAAATCCAATCCTTGCTGGAACCTGTCGCCGCCTGGTACGTCGGCATGGGTGATGCATTGGACAGTCGACAGATCGAAAAGACAGAACTGACCTCAGCGCGATTACGTGCATGGCCGTCGCGATGGCAACGCCCGCTCGTCGGTGCGCCCTCGGAATCTTGGCGTAACTACGCACCCATGCTCGACGCGATCATCGACGACCTGCCTCCGCGCGGGAGGGGAGTTCGCGGCGGAGAAGAAGTCGCGCAGATGATCGAAGCACGGCGACGTCTCGGCAGCCGTGTAGCCATGGCCGTTGGTATCGCCAGCATGCCGCCTGAATCCACCGTGAGACAGACGGAGTCCATCGCCGCAGCCATTGGGGCTCCCGGCCCGCAAAGTTTTCGCTGGCATTCGATGTGGCTGCAAGCCATGAGGTCTTTGGAAGTCACGCCGTCGGCGATTCTCTTCCGCTCAACACGTTCCTTGGCCTCTGGGAACCCGTTGGATGAACAACGTTCGATGTCGCTCAGCTACATCAATCGCATGATCGCCATGATTTCGCCCTGGGTGACGTCTGCGACGCCACTTTCCGCTCCAGCGGTGGTCGGAGCGCCGTATCGTTGCTCGCGTCTGGTGACGAAAGGAACCGACTTGCTGGTGCTAACATCGATCGCGACTCGCGGTTCGGAAGTGCTGGCGGGTGATGGCGAAACTCTCGATATTCTTCTCACACCTGCCGACGCGACCAAAACGGTTTGGCGACTAACCCACTTCTCTGCCGAACGCATCACCCCTGAAATGACGCCGACCGGAGCACGGCTTCGCATTGTCTCACCGGACGCAGCAGAGCTGATCGTGATGAGCAGTGACCCGACTGTCGGAGGCAGGCTCAGCATTTCAGCCCAACGATTCGCAAGACAGGCGGGACTGGATCGCTGGCAACTCGCGACACATTTAGTCGAACATACCTCCGAGAATTGGAACACGGCCACTTCCTTGCGTGCGACCGATCGCAATTCTCCTGTGAACTTGATCAACGTCGCGCAGCAAACTCTTGCTGATGCAGAACCCCTGTACCGAGCTGGCGACACCGACTCGAGCCTTCGAATGGCTCGACGAGCCGATGCCTGGGCACTGAGAAGCGAGTGGCAACTCTCCGAAGCCTTGATGCCGAGTTGGCCGATGCCGACCAGCAGCCCTCCCATCGACATGGGTTCCGATGACATCCAGACGATTTGGCGACCGTTGATGGATGACCAGGGGTGGGGCAAGAACCGATTGACCAGTGGTTCACTCGACACGCAAGATCTGATCGGTGCCCAACGCTGGAATTTTGGCAAGCGTATGGCATCACGCGCCCGAAGCGAAGTCATGCATGTGACGCGCGGAACGTACCAGGGTCCGGGTGCTCTGCGAGCACGCGTCACACCGCTGGCCGAGGATGCCTTGCCGGGCGGATACGAGGGAACCGCCATTCAGATTCGAAGCCCATCGATACGCATCGCGGCTGGTGAAGCGATACGCATCGACGCCAAGGTTCGAACACTGGGGTTCGGTGGGCCTCACCAAGGTCTGTTGGTCTATGACACCATCGGAGGTCAACCCATGGGTGTCCTGGTCCGCGGACGCGCCGACTGGACGCCAGTTCGACTCTACCGGCAAGCGGTTGACGACACCGAAGTGAACGTGATGTTCGAATTGATCGGCGCCGGCGAGGCCACCATCGATGACGTCCAGCTTCGTATCTGGGAACCCGAGCAACAGCGGCCAAAACCGACATTCACTCCGATCGCCAGTGCGGCCGACGAAGAAACGGACAAACGCTAGTGCCCAGTCTCTCCGCCGCGAAGCGAAGTGCTATGATCAGGCACTGAATTCACTTCGCTGAGAACCAGACTGATGCAACAAGTAAAGATCTTCAAAGGCGTCGACAATGAGATCGCCGAGCTCGAACGACAAATCAACCGCTGGATGAGGAAGAGCGGCGCGCGTATTTTGTCGATCACGGGCAACCTAAGCTCTCAGTCAGGCGACGCCGGCCCGCTGAGTTCGTTCGCAGCAGGCGACATCATGGTCATCGTGCTCTACGAAATCGATCGACCGGCCACCTAGCAAAAGAGTCCCGCACGCGATTCGGAATGCCGAGGGGCACGCAGATTCCCCGACAAATCCCAACGAAATGCGAACCCCAGCGACTCAGATGGGGTCGTATGCTCAACGACGACACTTTTTTCTCTTGCCGGACAATTGACCGATGAGGATAATGGTGGAGTCGGTTCGCGATAACGCGTCGCGAAAGACCCTTTCCGTACGAGGAATGGCCCATTCTGGTTGGCACCCGGGCTGTGAATCGTCAAACCGTGATTTGAAAGGAGGTGAGCAAGTGGATTATTGCTGTACTAGCCAACGGGGTGGTAACCCGTAGCTGAAGTCGGCGGGCCAATGCTCCGGCATGGCCACCCCACTCGCACATCGAAATGATTGCGAGATATCAGCCCCGCTCGTCGAGATTACCTTGGTCTCGGCGAGCGGGTTTTTTTGTTGGGTACACCCGCCGTTACACCCAATAGCAAGCAAGCGGTAACTTGACCCCTGATACGAATTGAGCCCCGAGGTGCTGAGACACCGCGAAGCCAAGTCACAACTGCTTTCAGGGAGCAATCATGACCACCCCAATTCTATCTTCGCGTGGACGAAAGGGCACTGAGCCATCCAAACCACGCAGGGACTTCCCTCTGTTCGCGCACGGGTCCGGTCAGTGGGCAAAGAAGGTCCGCGGCAACTGTTCTACTTTGGCGTCTGTTCCGAACCAGTCAAAGCCGAGGGGTGGGACAGGGGAAAGGAGGCGATCCTTGACGGACGCAACCCAGAGGATTCCCGCCACGGTGATAGCGTCGGCTGGCTTTGTAACATCTTTACGGACCTCTGCCCCCATTCCATTGCATTGCATACCGGAATCCCGAAAAATGTGCGATTTCAGCGTTAGATTCGCTGGGGACTGGAAGTGAATGAACGAGCCGTTCTGGAACGGCGTCAAGCGAAGACAATTCAGACATGAGATCGATATTCAAAACCTCTTTCGCTGTCGTTGTATGTCTCGGGCTCTTCCCGTCTTTGACGAGCGCGGAAGTTGCGATCCCGGAATCCATCGGGCCGTTCATGAACAAACACTCATGAACAAACACTGCTACCGATGTCGCGGCGTGGATTCTCAGGAAGCTGACCTTTCGCTTTATGATAGGACGCGCGCGTTGTTAGCGACTCGGCGAACGCGCTCAACTGGCAGGACATCCTCGAATCTGGAAGTATGAGTTCATGCATTCCATACCACGCGTGCACGACTGGCAAACGTCAGAATTCAAGACAGACCATTCAAGAATGAATCGAACAACCCTACTTTTTGGCTTCCTGTTGGTTTCGATCTTTGTGCTGACGCCATCATTGGCGCACGCAGACGTAACTCTGCCGAAGATCCTCTCCAGCAACATGGTGCTTCAACGCGATTTGCCTGTACCCATTTGGGGGACGGCCGATTCGGGCGAAGAAGTCACTGTGAAGTTTGCAGGCCAGTCCAAACAGGCAATTGCAGACGCGGATGGCAAGTGGATGATTCGGCTGGATCCGCTCGCCACATCCAACCAGGAACAGACTTTGTTTGTTAAAGGAAAGAACAGGGTCGAACTTTCTGGAGTGTTGGTTGGCGAAGTCTGGTTGTGCAGCGGCCAGTCGAACATGGCTGATTCGTTCAACTCGAGCAAGAATCGATTTATTGAACCAGAGTATTTCGAAAAAGGCTTGCGGCGAATGCGAGTCTCGACTCGACTCGGCTGGACGGGAATCGACGAACGGACGCAGCGATCGATTTCCCGCGTTGGGTTCTATTTTGGCGAAAGACTGTACCGTGAACTGGATGTCCCTGTCGGTCTAATCCTGCGATACAACTCGGGAACGCCGATCCAGGCCTGGATCCCCAAAGATGATTCCGAGGTCATCCGAAAACGGCTCGACATTCCTGATGGCTGGAATGACGTGCAGGAGAATCGCAACCCTGGCGTGCAGTACGTCGACAAGATTGATCCGATCTTACCGGTCTGCTTTCGAGGTGTGATCTGGTATCAGGGCGAGCGAAATGCCAAAGCACAGACTGGGTATGAGTATCGGCAACTCCTTCCGTTCATGATCGAAAAATGGCGACAACGATTCGCTCGTCGTGGCGGATTACCGGATCGAAGCTTTCCCTTCTATTTCGTTCAAGTTCCGACCCAGGATGCTACGGGCGAGTGGCCCTGGCTGCGGGATTCCATGCGACGCGCGTTGGACACAACACAAAACACAGGGATGGCCGTTTTCTACGATCACGGCCCGAGCCTTCACCCTCATGACAAAAAGTATGCGGGCGAACGGCTTGCTCTTTGGGCGCTGGCAAAAGACTACGGAAGATCGGAGTTGCAATATTCGGGGCCATTGTTGCGAGGCGTCGATTTTCGCGGCAACACAGCTCGGCTTTCCTTTGACCATGTCGCAGATGGACTCAGCAATCCAGCCGGCGACAACTCTAGTCTGAACTTCTTCGAGATCGCTGGCTCCGATGGCAAATACGTTCCGGCAAACGCAAAGATTGTCGGTGACCAGGTTCACATGAGCAGTCCGCAGATCAGCGAGCCCAAATACGTGCGGTACCTCTTTCGCAAGCCGGAACCTGATCCAACCATCAGTCTGGTCAACTCAGCCGGCTTGCCTGCGTCGAGTTTCATGACGGATGACTTCAAGCCGCCGCGAGAACCGATCACTCCACAAGCAGCAAAGAGAGAACTCACCGAAGCTGAATTGGCCCAGCGCAAAGCAATTCGACTCGCAAAACGCGCCGAGCAACAAAACTCTTCGAACAAACCATCGCCGGGTAAGGCAATGACAGCGGAGGATGCCGGCGCACTTGCGGAAGCTGATGGACTCGCGCCGGAAGTCACGGATTTATCGTCTGAAGATGTTTCATTCGCCAAAGAACAGAATCTTCCGGATCTGAAGCGACCGTTTCTCGACGCCGCACCTGAGGACATGGCGGACGGACTCGAAGTTGGTGAACTTGGAAGCGATAGCGGAAACAAAACGGCGATCCTGGCATTCGCTCGAGAGATTGCCGCGGGACAGCACGGTGAAGTTGACAGCCTGCTGATTCACCATGACGGTCGGCTGATTTTTGAGTCGTACTATCGACGTGGGCGAGCCAACTATCCTCACTACCAAATGTCGATTACCAAGTCCTACACGGCGTTGGCTCTGGGGCGAGCCATTCAGTTGGGCCATCTGAAAATGTCCGACCTGGATCGCCCTGTGCTCGACTTTCTAGACGAGATCGATCAAAGCAAACTCGCCGCGGGCTGTGACTCGATTACGCTGAACGACGCGTTGAACATGCACTCGGGGATTCGCGTTGACAAAGAAAAGGTTGCGACACTTCGGAAATCGACGGGTAGATTGAAGGGCCGGGGGCAGATTCAGGCGTACTTTGAAAACACGACGCCCGTTACAAAGGATTCCAAACAGTACAAGTACCAGTCATCTGACCCGTCGATGGTGATGCAGGTTCTCGAAACCGCGGTGCCCGGAACAGCTCGCGAGTTCATTACCAGGGAATTGCTCAAGCCGTTGGGAATTTCCAATTTTGGATGGCAGGATGACGTGAGTGGACTTCCGAAATCAGCCGCCGGCAGCAGCATGAGATCGCGAGACATGATCAAGTTTGGGCTGCTCGTTCAGAGCGGTGGCCAGTGGGATGGCGAGCAAATGTTGCCGCTCGACTTTGTTCAGAAAGCGACATCCAGAATCCATACCAATCCGCAGGGTACGTCTTACGGATTCTTTTGGTGGCGCAGTGACGTCAACGTCGATGGAAAAACGTACGACCTGAAATCTGGTCGCGGGGCCGGTGGTCAGTTCGTCATGATGATTGACGAATTGAATTTGATCATCGCCATCACATCTCACAACAAAGGCATGGGCAAAATGCTCGAAACGGCGCCACAGCGTATTATTCCTGCCATCACGTCTAGGACTCGCTGATCGATTTCGATGCGATCGACTCCTGACTCACAGCCATGACAAAGGGGCAAGCGTGTCATGTCATAACAGTCGTTTCTCTGTGACCCTCCGTCGTAAATGTGCAGCAAAGAAAACACGGTGAGAGCCTAATGTTGAACACTAAGTCCTTTGTCTTCACTCTGACGGCAGTCGTGCTGTCCGCGCAAGCCGTGTTTGGAATAACTGCGAAATCGGCCACAGCGCAGTCAAACGTGTTGTTCATCGCCGTTGACGATTTGAATGATTGGGTGGGCTGTTTGGATAGCCATCCACAGGTGAAGACTCCGAATATCGACGCGTTGGCGCGGCGCGGGACATTATTCACCAACGCTCATTGTCAGGCACCGATCTGTAATCCTTCGCGCACCAGCGTGATGACTGGGCTGCGCCCCTCGACGACAGGTGTGTATGCACTAGCACCGTGGTTTCGGATGGTAGATGAACTGAACGGACTTGTGACATTGCCGCAACATTTTTCGGGTGCCGGGTACACGACCTATACGGTGGGAAAGATCTACCACGGTCGAAGTTGGAATAGTCTGGGCATCAAAGAGTTTGACGTGGTCGGCAAAATGGAACCCGGATTGAGGCCGAAAGAGAAACGCGTGGCGACTCCGCGTGGTGGTCCTGGAATGGATTGGGCTGTTTATCCCCACAAGGAATCGGATCACAAAGACTGGAAAACAGCGAGTTGGGCTGTCGAGCAGCTGGATCAAAAACCGTCAGAACCATTCTTCATGGCGGTCGGCTTTTCTTTACCTCACGTGCCGTTGCTTGCCACTCAGAAGTGGTTTGACCTGTATCCCGAGGATGAGGTCATTCTGCCTCGCATGCTTTTGGATGATCGCAACGATACGCCGCGATTTAGCTGGTACCTCCACTGGAAATTGCCTGAGCCGCGTCAGAAGTTTTTGCTGCAGGAAGGTGAGCAAATTAAGATCGTGCAGGCCTACCTAGCCAGTGTCAGTTTTGTCGACAGTCAGGTCGGGCGAGTTCTCGATGCGTTGGAGCGGAACCAAATGGCTGATGACACCATCGTCGTTCTTTGGTCGGACCACGGTTATCACCTGGGAGAAAAGCAAATCACAGGCAAGAACACGCTTTGGGATCGCTCGGCGCGCGTGCCTTTGATCTTTGCTGGGCCTGGCGTTACGGAAGGACAAAAGTCCAATCGGCCTGCCGAGCTATTGGATATGTATCCCACCCTGAGCGAGTTGTGTGGACTGGAGATTCCAGAACACTTGGAAGG
>JBPCVD010000774.1:0-21929 GCA_051010815.1 Rubripirellula sp. | reverse complement strand
GCCAGGATGCATGTGTCGAATGTGAGGACGCCACCTTCGGGGATGGAGTCGTGGTCGCCCTCGAGTTTCAACGTCGTTGAATCGATAAAGCTGCCGCGAGCCTGGATCACGGTCACGTTTCGACGTTTTGCCAGTTGGCCCAACCCGCCGGTCAGGTTAGAGATGACCTTGTCTTTGCGAGCGCGTACTTTGTCGATGTCGATCTTGGGTTTTTCATTGTATTCAACGCCCCACTCGTGACGCAGTTCATCGACTTCACCAATCACCTTCGCGACGTGAAGCAGCGCTTTGCTGGGGATGCAACCACGCAGCAAACACGTTCCGCCCAATCGCGGTTCTGCTTCAACGATCGTGACCTCGAGTCCTTCGTCCGCTGCAAGAAAAGCTGCCGCGTAACCACCGGGACCACCACCAAGGACGACAACAGGAGTATGCATGAGCAGGCTTACCTAGAAGATGAGAACGGAGAATGCATCGGAAACCAACCGCAGGATTGTTCCTGCAGTTCCAGCGATATCCGTCTTGAATTACCGAAGCCACATCCACGCGGAACTTTACCGCGTGGTGAATGCCGAAAGCAGGCGTCGGCAGTCCAAGCATAGGACTGCGCTGATCCGTCGATGGAAACTGGACCGTCGACGGGAATTCGACGTTAACGTGACAGGAATTCGACCACGCTGTTGACGTCAACCGGCAGACTGACATCGCTAGGTCCAGGAAGTCCAAGAACCGTCGCTTTCAGGTTCTCGCTATCGAACGTGACCCAATCGAGGGCGTCGGGCGTAGCATTCGCGATGACACCGCGGTACAAGTTTTTCAAATTCTCGCGACCACGGACTTCGACGATGTCACCGGGACGAAGCAAGTAGCTTGGCTTGGTCACTTTCACGCCGTTGACGCGGAAATGGCCGTGCGCGACGCCTTGTCGTGCCTGAGGGCGGGTCTTGGTGAATCCCACGCGTCGGACGACGTTGTCGAGACGACGCTCGCACATCAACAGCAACAGCTCGCCGGTGTTGCCCGGTTTCCGTCCGACAGCATCGAAATAACGACGCAGCTGACGTTCGCCCAAACCGTAATAGTGTTTGATCTTCTGCTTCTCCATCAACGCCAAGCCGTAGTTACTTGGGCGGCGACCGCGGAAATGCATCCCTGGGGGTTGGGGGCGGCGATCGAGAGCTCGGGCTGCACCCGAGGTTTCGTAGATGAGAGTGCCGAGACGACGGTTGATACGAGCTTTCGGGCCGGTGTAACGAGCCATGGGCAAACCGTTCTGCGCCGCTTGCAGCGCGGTGGGAGGGGGGTAGCGTGAGGGGTTCAGTGGCCCGTCCGCTGGACGCGATCCAGCCCGAGAATTACGAGATGCCGTGATTCTCAAACAAAGAAGGCCTCGACATTTGAGGCCTTCCGGTCGCGCGACGTTTTCTTTCTGGCCTAGAGTTTCGCTGGCGGATTGATTTTTGGCAAGAGGAAGCGTCCGCAGAAGCCAGGACGGATCGAGATTTTTCGAGCGTTTTGTCCCGGCTCACGAGCTGAGATCCGACCGATTCGCTGGGCGGCTCAACTTCGCCTCTTCGCCCGTGGCACCAGCGTGTCCCAGCGAAGGGAGCGGCAACCAAAGGTGAGTCGAACCTTCGTCTCCCCGCAAGTCGACGCCTCGATTCTCCCAAGCTACGTGGGCACCGTTCTCTGTGAGGCTCGCGCCCTCCTTGATCACGCTTTCGGCTCCTTTCTGGAAATCTGCCGTTGCGTTACGGTGTGGAGCTTTCCACCCATCAGCACGTGAACCGCCGCGCTCCGTGGAAGACTTCAGGCGTTGGCCTGGAAGCAGACGGACGTTGATCGGCGGACGCAAGAGATCCACAGACAGCAAGATACGAGCAGGCGAATGGCAAACTTTGACGTTTACGGAGTCGGCAATGCACTGGTGGACATTCAGGCACGTGTCGACGATAGCCTCCTGAGTGATCTCAGTATCGACAAGGGAATCATGACCTTGGTCGACAACGACCAGCAGGCGGGCGTGCTGAGCAAGCTTGATGGGGCTCCTCTGCACCGTTGTGCCGGCGGCTCGGCCGCCAACACCGTGGTCGCCCTGGCTGACTTTGGTGCCAATGCCGCTTTCGTTGGCAAGGTTGGCAAAGACGAGGTCGGCTCCTTTTTCCTTCAAGACATGCGCGACCTGGGCATTTCCATCGACGTCAATCCGGCCGATGGTCCCACCGGCACTTGCGCCGTCCTGATCACCGAGGATGCTCAACGCACCATGCTGACGCACCTTGGTGCATCCACCACGTTGACCGAAGATGACATCCATGAGTCGATGGTGAAAGCGGCGAAGTACGTTTACATCGAGGGCTACTTGCTTACAGGCGAGACGACTAAAGCTGCGGCCTACCGAGCGATGGAACTGGCAAAGCAGGCCGGAACGAAGGTCGCATTGACTGCCTCCGACCCATTCCTCGTGAACATGCTTCGCGATGAAATTTGGGATCTTGTCACGGGGCCGGTCGATCTCTTCTTTTGCAATGAGGAAGAGGCCAAGAGTTTGACCAACGAGTCAGATCCGATTCGATGCGCCGCCAAGATTCATGAGCATTCCGAAAACGTTGCCTTGACGCTTGGCGACAAAGGTTCGTTGATCATGCATGGAGGAGAAGCTTTTCCGGTCGACGGTGTCGACATCAAAGCGATTGATACGACGGGCGCCGGAGACATGTATGCGGGAGCACTGCTTTACGGGATCACCAATGGGATGGGCTGGCAGCAAGCGGGACATCTTGCTTCGCATGCGGCCGCACGGGTCGTCTCTCAAATGGGCGCCAGATTGGAACGCAAGTTCACGGAACTTGAAGTCTCCGCCTTTTCCAACATGAGCTGAAGTCTGCTTGTGCTATCGTCCACGAAAAAAGGGCTGGTCAAGTTCACTTGACCAGCCCTTCGTCTTTCTTGCGGCATGTATCGCAGTTGGACGCGACGTCGATAAGTTAGAAACCGACGCTTAAACTAACGCCACCGTAGGGACGGTAGTAAGAGCGATAACCATACCCATAGCCGTATCCGTAGCTGGGTCGATAGCTTGGGCGATAACCATAGTATGGTCGGTAGCCGCCGTAGCCGCCGTAGCCGCCGTAGCCGCCGTAGCCGCCGTAGCCGCGGTAGGCGACGCCATAGCGTGTCGGCGCGTAGTAGGGACGGTAGGAGACGACCGGCGCTGCATAGGCGACCGGGGCAACGTATGCCACCGGTGCTCGGTAGGCGACGGCACTTGGCACGGAGTACGCAGCGTAACCTACAGGACTGGAGCAGCATTGCGCCGACGCGTCTTGACTCAATACCGCTGGAGCGATTGCCAAGGCGACGACTAGCAGAAGCTTATGGAACATGAACCTGTCCTTCGTGATGAGGAGTTTCGGATTGGACTTCGAATGAGAGTGAGGAAACCAACGATCTGCCCAAACGATCCAGGTTTCCTGGTTCCCCCGTTGTCCCCGCTCTGAGGTCAGCGGTCAACACGCTACAGTGACGAAACGGCCTCAATGTGTCGAATCTCGCCTGTGCGCGTTCCGTGCCGTCACGGAAGATCAACTCGGCGATCCGAAATTCACTGGGCTCTCGGCCGTCTGCCGCGATCCACCCATCAAACCCCCATTGATTGAGCAAACAGATGGCAGTCGAAATTGACACGCTCTACACCGGTCACCTCCACTGCGAGGCGACGCACGGTCCGAGCGGGAAACGTTTGAGCACCGATGCCCCCCTGGACAATGGTGGCAAAGGAGAATCATTTTCTCCGACCGACCTGGTTGCGACGGCGTTGGGCACCTGTGTGATGACGATCTTGGGTATCGTCGCAGGGCGGCATGAAATCGATCTCGAAGGAACGCGCGTCCATGTCACGAAAGAGATGGTGACGGATCCTATTCGGCGTATTGGGTCGCTCCGAACGCTCGTCACGATCCCTCCAAATCGCGTCGCTGATCTGGAGATGCGAAAGCGATTGGAAGCTGCGGCTCGGAAGTGTCCTGTGCATCAGAGTCTGCATCCCGACATCGATGCCCCGATTGATTTCCAATACGAAGCGTGACTGTTCCTTCGCTCGCGCGTCTGAGTTGGACCGAGGAAAGTGGGTGGGATCGATTCAAGACCGAGCCTCTCGCTGCTGTTTTGCTTCGTTGATTGCTGCGCGAGATCGATGCTCGAGATTGATGGCGCTGCCGTTCAACGAGCATCCTTGGCCGAGGCCGACGCTGAGTTTGACGATTGGGGGCCCTACACCTCCTCAGGCGTAACGGCTGTAGTGATTGCATCGACGGGCTAACCGAGGTTCGCTGGCTTGGTTGCCAGCTGCCGATTTTGCAAGAGAAGCTTCCCCATCTCCTTTTGCAAACTTCAATGTCGGCTGCCTCGGTAGAAGAAACCGTCGAACCAGAACGCGAACCGAATTTGGTTCGGGATATCTGCGCGCTGGGTCTGGTCGCAATGACGCTGATCCTGACGGTCTCGATTGTCACGCACAACGCGGCTGACCCGCTCGATACGCCGATATGGCCGATCGGCAATTTGTACTCGCCGGATGCGACGATCTATCCGCCCAACGATGCGATTACCAACGCGTGCGGTTACTGGGGAGCGTTGTTGTCGTCGGCGTTGCTTGATGCTTTGGGGGTTGCTTCGGCGGTCGTCATCGGCGCCCTCGGTGGAGTTGCCACAGCGCTGTTACTGCGCGGCCGGATGAACGCACCCGTGCTTCGCTCACTTGGCGGCACCATTGTGGTGATTGCTGTCGCGACGGCGGCGGCCATGTTACCGCTCAAGGCTTCGGGGCTTCCTGTCGTTGGTGGTGGTGGATTTCTGGGAGCGATGACATCGACATGGCTGCTGGAGCATTTTGCGCCGGCCGGTGCCTGGATTCTGACGCTAACGCTCATGGCCGTTGGAATCTTGATGACGACGGACTACGCGCTGCTGTATGCCAGCCGCGCGATCTGGACGCAAGGCGCCAAGGCTTCACGCACGGGTATGAAACGAGCTGCAGGTGTACTTCCAGGTGCTCGCCGTCGCCGCCGTCCATTCACCGATCTGGAGGAACCCATCACGATCGAGGGCGACGACGAGAGTGAAGAACAAGCTTCTGATGTTGCGAATGAGGAAACTGAAACCGCACTTCGCAGCGAGCCCACGATCAAGTTCCGTCGACCGAAAAAGCCGGCAGCTTCAGAAGACGCGGAAGCTGTCGCGGACGATGAGCTAGAGGAATATGAAGAGGAGTACGACGAAGAAGACGAGGGTGAGGAAGAAGAGGCCGACGAGGATCCGAACAGCCGCGACCTGAGCGTCAATGGTGAGGACGTCACGGTGCGCAAGGATGAGTCTCATCCGATTTCACACCCCAAGGTCAAAGCACCAAGACGGAAGCAGAAGAGCGACTCGCGAGATGAGCTCTTCGAAGACATGAAGGAATCGCTTCCCGGTGGCATGGAGGACTATCGACTTCCAAGCCTGGAACTGTTGCAGCAAAGCGACGACATTTGCTACGAGGAGCAGTTGCACGAGGTGCGGCGTAAGGCGCATGTTTTGGAGGAGACGTTCCGCGACTTTGGCTTCAACATTCGAGTGGTGGAGATCGAGACAGGGCCGGTCATCGCTCAGTACGAAATTGAGCTCGAAGCTGGATTGCGGTTGAGCAAGATCACGGGATTGGCCGACGACCTAGCGATCGCATTGAGAGTGCCCAGCGTTCGTATTGTGGCGCCGATCCCGGGCAAGAACACCGTTGGCATCGAAGTCCCCAATGAAAGTCGCCAAGTCGTGCGTCTCCGCGACGTGATTGAAGAGTCGGATACTCGCTCGGCGAAGATGAACATCCCCGTGTTTCTCGGCAAAGACGTCTCGGGTAATCCGATGGTCGTCGACCTGGCGAAGATGCCCCACCTTCTAATTGCCGGTCGAACGGGTACCGGTAAAAGTGTCTGTCTGAACGCCATCATTACATCGGTCCTGATGTGCTGCCGACCGGATGAAGTTCGGATGTTGATGATCGACCCCAAAATGGTCGAGTTGAGCGGCTATGGTCGATTGCCGCACCTGATGCACCCTGTCATCACGGACATGAAGAAGGCCGAGGCAATTTTGGCGTGGGCTGTGGAGAAGATGGAAGAGCGGTACTCGCTGCTGGCAAAAGTCGGCGTTCGCCACATCAACAGCTTCAATGATCTTGGCCGCGACGAAATTATGCGGCGTTTGGAAGTTGACGAGGCAGACGGTTCGAAGGATGTACCAGACAAGCTTCCGTTCATCGTCATCGTGGCGGACGAGATGGCCGACTTGATGATGACTGCTGGCAAAGACGTCGAGCAGCACATCATTCGTTTGGCACAGAAGAGTCGTGCGGTCGGTATCCACTTGATACTTGCCACGCAGAAACCAACCGTGGACGTCATCACTGGCTTGATCAAGAGTAACTTGCCGGCACGATTGAGCTTCCAAGTCGCAAGTAAGACCGATAGTCGCGTTGTGCTCGACGAGAACGGTGCCGACAAATTGCTTGGCAACGGCGACATGCTATTCCTGTGGCCGGGCACCAGTACGCTGATTCGCGGACAAGGTACTTACTTGTCCGATGAAGAGATCGACACCGTCTGTGATCAATGCAGCAAGGGCGAGCAGAACTTCGTCGGCGAACTGATGAATCTGAAGGTGGAGGAGGAGGGCTAGGGCGACGGTACCTCGATGGAGCAGATCAAGAAACGGGATGAACTTTACGACAGTGCCATCGAAGTGGTGATTCGAGAAGGACGTGGATCTTGTTCGTTGCTTCAGCGATGTCTGGGGATCGGCTACGGACGCGCTGCGAAACTGATTGACTTCATGGCAGAAGATGGAATCGTCGGCGACTACAACGGCAGCAAAGCTCGCGAGGTCGTGATGACGATGGCCCAGTGGCAAGCGATGCAAGGATTGGATGTTGAGGACGAGGAAGTAGAAGCTGAGGAAGAGGAGCTCGAGGAAGCAGTGGCGGACTTGAACGATCCGCAGGCCACAATTGACGATGCCGACGAGCAGGAAGAATACGAATCGGAAGAGGAGTACGAAGAAGAGTATGAAGACGAGTACGAAGACTTCGAAGAAGAAGACGTCGCTTAGCGAGCCGCTCGCTTGAACCGTACCCGACTCGCTGCTATACCGACTGATTGAGCAACGAGTTCCGTCCCTCGCCCCATCGGTCAGTCGCTTCGTCATGCAGGATCCCGATCATACGCCGCCAACGCCTGGGTGCGTTGCTGCCATCTTGCCTGCCGCTGGAAGTGGCCAGCGTTTTGGGTCGCATCGCAACAAGCTCTTTGCTGACTTGGATGGTCGGCCACTCTGGGCTCACGCCGTTTCGCGTCTCGCTGCCTCCAGCTGGGTTGGGCGAATCGTGATGTCGGTGTCGGAATCTGATGAGTCGATCTTCCGCGGGGAATATGGTTCTCTGGTCGAGGAGCTCGGCGTCGAACTCGTGCGTGGTGGCGAAGCACGTACCGATAGTGTTCGTGCTGGGCTTGAATTGGTCGACTCCGACGAGCATGTTCGCTTGGTTGCGATCCATGACGCGGCACGCCCTCTGGTTCGCCCCTCCGATTTGGCGGCGGTGTTTTCGGCCGCATCGCAGTCAGACGCTGCGATTCTTGCGACACCCGTATCGGGCACGGTCAAAAGAGATCTAGCGAGTGGTCATGCCAGTCAGACAGTCGACCGCCGCGACCTTTGGATCGCCCAGACGCCTCAAGTTTTTCGCGTCGGGTTGTTGAAGGAGGCATATGCCAAGCACAATGGCCGTCCGGCAACGGACGATGCGCAGCTAGTGGAACGAATGGGTCACGATGTGGCGCTGGTACGTGGTTCCGCCGACAACCTCAAAATTACCTTTCCCGAAGACTTGCTTATCGCTACGGCGATCTTGGCTCAGCAATCCAATCATGCCTGACATCAACTTGATCAACGAACTTCAGTGGCGCGGCCTGATTCATCAATGCACCGACGAGGCTGGGCTGGCAAAGCTCCTCTCCTCCGGGACGCAAACGGTTTACATCGGGTTTGATCCCACTGCCGATTCGCTGCATGTGGGTAGCATGATGCAGCTGATGATGTTGCGAAGGTTCCAGCGGGCCGGGCATCGACCAATCGCACTGGTTGGCGGCGCCACGGGAATGATTGGTGATCCCAGTGGGAAGAGCGAGGAACGCAACCTGCTAACCGCAGAGCAGCTCCAAAAGAACGTCGACGGCGTCGCTGCGCAGATGCGACGTTTCCTTGATTTTGACGGCGACGATGGCGCGTTACTGCTGAACAACTTCGAATGGATGCAGGGATACTCCTACCTCGAATTCTTACGTGATGTTGGGAAGAGCTTTCCTGTTGGCGCGATGATGGGAAAAGAGTCCGTTCGATCGCGTTTGGAGAGCGAGGCCGGTCTGAGCTACACGGAATTTAGCTACATGTTGCTTCAGGCCTATGACTTTGTGCATTTGTCCAAAGAGCATGGCTGTCTGATTCAAGCGGGGGGCAGCGATCAGTGGGGAAACATCACGGCGGGCATTGACCTCGGCCGACGCATGCTGGGTACACAATTGTTTGGCATCACGGCCCCGCTCCTGACCACGAGTGACGGTCGGAAAATGGGGAAAACTGAGAGTGGCGCAGTTTGGCTCGATGCCGAGCGGACCAGCCCATACCAGTTCTATCAGTATTGGCGTAACGTCGATGATGCTGATGTCATGCGTTGCATCGCCTACCTGACGGAGATCGAAGAGGACGAATACAACGGATTGCGGGATGCGACTGAACAGGATCCCGGCCGAGCCACGGCGCAGCACCGATTGGCAGAGTGGATCACTGAATTCGTGCACGGCGAAGAGGGTTTGGCCAACGCGGTACGCGCATCAAAGATGTTGTTTGGTGGCGAGATCGGCGAACAGACCGATGCTAGCCTTGGCGAAATCTTCGCCGACGTTCCGAGTAGCGAAGTCGCCCGCGACAAACTCGATGGCGAGGGCCTCTGGATCGTCGAAGCTCTGCAAGCCGCTGGGCTGGTGTCCAGCGGCGGCGAAGGACGACGCGCAGTGAAAGAAGGGGGTGTGTATGTCAATAACATCCGAGCCACCGATGAAAAACAGCGACTCGATGATTCGAATCTGGCGAGCGAGACCGTGATGGTGCTGCGTAAAGGCAAGAAGAATTACGCTCTGTTGCGGTTCATTTAGCCACGCCACTTCGCAGCGAGACCGGCGACTCCGGTCTCTGTGATTGCTCCGTCGGCACGGATCCAGTTTCAATCAACGCAGCAAGGTTTGTCGGCAGACTTCCGCGATCGTGTCCGCCGATGAGAGGTGAAACGTTGGGATTCGGGCTGCAATGAGAGGGCCGGCGATGGATGAGTAGTCGTTGATGTCATGCGTGTTGATGATCACCGCGACGGCACGTCCTCTTCGCTGCAGTTCGATCAAGGCACCCATCGCTTCGGGAGTGCACTGTTGCAGAATCACAAGCAGCGTCGTCTCTGCCGAAAGTTGAGACTCACATTCGACTAGCAGCTGAGGAAGCGTTAACCCATCGGTACGCTCGAGTCTCGCCAGCGTTCGCACGATCTCTTGAAAGTTGACAGGTCCGCGTGACGGTGCGCAGATGATGGGTCGCAGCCGTTCGTTTTCGTTCGCCATCGAACCAGCCGAGGTCGCCGCGTCGCGAACACGGTGGTCCCCAACCCATCCTTCGAGTCGGATTCGATCCGCTGCGTCTCGGCCGTTGGTTGCCAGTCCCACCGGTTCATTTGAATCGTGAAGCGAATTTGCAATGGAGGCAGCCGCTGTGATCGCCAAGTCGCTGCGAACCGGTTCGTGCGCGACCGGCGTTGTGCTCTCATGAAGGTCCAGGATCAGTGTGGCGCCGACGATCGAAGATGGCTCATAAATCTTGCTATGCAGTGTGCCGGTTCGAGCGGTCGCCGCCCAGTGAACACTTCGCATCGGGTCCCCAGGTTGCCATTGCCGAATGCCACGCAGTCGGGTGGGGTCGTCCATGATGTTGTCGCGCATCCGAATCTCGCCGATTGGACGACGCGAACCAATCTCATACGAGGTGAGGGGCACAATGTTGGGAAGCACCGTGATGTACTGGGGCTGGGTTCCGACTCGGTACCTGCGGTACATGCCCATCATGTCACCGGTCTCCATCACGGTAGGACCGATTTGAAAGTAGCCGCGTCGATTGCACTTGAATTCGTAACAAAGCGACCGAGTTTGCCCGCCCCACAACAGGAAGACTTGCACGCGGTCTCCCTCCACTTGCAGGGTCGGAGGGTCGAAGAGCGTTGCCCAGCGCGGGAACAGGTCTTCGACCAACAGCCAGAGCACAGGAATTTTGCTGTGGTTGGTCAGTTCGATTTCGACGGGAACGCGGGATCCAAGTTTGACCTCGCGATCGTCTCCCTGTCGTGATGCGGAAGTAGCGGTGGACCAGTTTTTTGCCAGGAAGGAATTGAGTCCCACAAGAATCCCGGCGGTGATGGCTGCGATCACCCACAGCGAGGCGCCCGAGATCATCCCCGCCAGCAGCAGCGCGCTGATACCCGCGATGATCGCGAACTTCGAAGTGGGGGCTGGGGAATCGCCGGAGTCAGCCATGCGTTACGACGCTTCGATGGTGGGCACGGCGATTTCTCCGACGATTTCGTCGATCACTTTTTCACCCGTCATTTTTCGTAGACGACTTTCTGGTCGCACGATCAGACGATGATTCATGACAGGTGCAATGATCTTCTTTATGTCGTCCGGTAGAACGTATTCCCGCCCGCGGATGGCTGCCATCGCTTGGGCGCATCGGAAGAGGGCAATCGTCGCGCGCGGACTTCCACCGAGTGCCAAGTCATGGTGCTTTCGAGTTTCAGAAACGATCTGAAGTAAGTATTGGCGAACGCGGGGGTCAACGTGAACGCCACGAATTGTCTGTTGCGCCTGGACGATTTCACCGGCGGTGGCAACGGGCTTGAGGCGGTCCACCGGGTGGGAATGCTGTAGCAGTTCGAGCATTCGCAACTCTTCTTCCATCGACGGGTAGCCCAGACTGAACCGCATCATGAAACGGTCCAGTTGAGCCTCAGGCAATGGGAACGTCCCTTCGTGGTCGACTGGGTTCTGGGTCGCGATCACGACAAATGGCGGTTCCAGGGGATGAGTTTTCCCGTCGACCGTCACGCGAGCTTCGGCCATCGCTTCAAGCAGTGATGCCTGAGTTCGGGGTGTGGCGCGGTTGATTTCGTCCGCCAGCAGGATCTGGGTGAACACCGGCCCCGGTCGGAATTCAAACTGCGCGTTCTTCTGATTGAAAATCGATGTCCCGGTCACGTCCGTGGGCAGCAGGTCGGGGGTGCACTGAACTCGCTTGAATTTGGCTCCGACGCTGCGAGCGAGTGCTCTGGCAAGCATGGTCTTGGCGACGCCCGGCACGTCCTCCAGCAGAATATGACCGCCACTGAACCAGGTCACGAGCGACAAAACGAGCTGTTTTCTCTTCCCGACGATTGCATGCTCGACATTCCCGATGATCCGTTTGGAGAGCTCGCCAACGGCCGCCGGAGTACTGATTTCTGCCTCGGGAATTGCCGGTTTCGTTCCGCGGGCTTTGGTTTTTACAGCCCCTGAGGCGGCTGGTTTTGCGGTCTTTCGTGGCTGGGGGGCAGATTGCGGCGTTGCCGAAGCGGGCGGCCCATCAGGTGGTCGCGGGCCGGTGGAATCGGCGTCGGGAGGGCTCATCGTCAATCCGGATATGGGGGCTCGGTCCTGAACGGCATCACAATTGCAGTTATCATGATACCGGCGACTCGAGCTGTCGTCGCGACAGTCCGGGGCCTTTGCCAGCCTCAAACTTTCAACGATGAACCCCATGCTGGTCGTACCGAACTTACTGGTCACCGACGACGATTCGGCGTTTCGCCAAGTCGTGTGTGAGGGGCTGGTGCGCCGCGGTTTTCGGGTCACGGAGGCAAGCGATGGTCGCCAGGCGCTCGATTTGATCGAACGCTCGGAAGTCCATGTGGCGTTGGTCGATATCCACATGCCGCATGTCACCGGCCTGGATGTGATCCGCCATTTGCATGACCGTCCGGCGAGCCCTCCTTGCGTGCTCATGAGCGCCGAACTGGACGACGAAATTCGTCGTGAGGCCGAGAGAATGCAAGCGTACCAAGTGCTCAGCAAGCCTGTCCGCTTGGCTCAATTGACGAAGATCGTCTGCGGGGCATTGGTGGAACGATACGGTTGGCACCCACCTGACGAAGTGTGATCCGTTGCGTTCGGTTCGTTCATCGATGACGACGATGACGACGATCGATTCGTGAGCCCGTCGTGGCAAATGCTTTTCGAAGTCGCTCTTCCCTGCTTGGCGTCCCTCTTCCCCTTATGGCGTTGCATCACCATTCTTGGCGAAGTCCCGCCGGGTCGACTGACGTTCATGGATGTCGACGTTGAACGCGCGATCTTCTCAGGTACTCCACCGTTCGGAGTGGGGTTGCGTTAGAATCGAGCGTTCTCTTGCCCCGACCTCTTGCCAGTCGCTGAGAATGAATCGCTTTCCCCGTTGCTTCGTGTTGTTCTGTTTGTTGATTGGCGGCAGCGTTGGCAAAGCGGAACGTCCGAACATTCTGTTCATCTATACTGACGATCACTCGCACCGGACGATCGGCTGCTATCCCGAGTCCTATCCGTTTGTCGACACTCCGAATATTGATCAGTTGGCATCCGATGGCGTGCGTTTCAAGTACGCGTACATTGGAACTTGGTGCATGCCTTCCCGCGCGTCACTGCTGACGGGACACTACCAGCACGGTATCAACTCAATGCGGATGGTGGGGAAGTATCCCGGTAGTGAATACGACCCGAAGCAATGTCCGTTTTGGCCCAGCGTGTTTCGACGAGAGGGATATCAGACGGCGCACATTGGAAAGTGGCACACGGGCACCGACACGGGATTCGGTCGCGATTGGGACTACCAAATTGTTTGGAATCGCCCACGACATACGACGAACGCAGGAAACTACTACAAAGATCAGCTGATTGAGTTTAACGGTGGCGAAGCCCAGATGGTTCCCGGCTATTCGACTGACAACTACACGAAATGGGCAGTCGACTATCTCCAAGGAACTGGGCGGCGACCGGATCAGCCTTGGTATCTGTGGTTGTGCTATGGAGCGGTGCACGGTCCCTTCACCCCGGCAGATCGACACCTGGAAGATTACAAGGACGTAACGGTGCCCGTTCCAGCGGACATCTACCCGCCTCGCCAAGGCAAGCCCGCCTACATGCAAGAAATCTCGCACTGGTTTTCGGGGGAGGACGGTCAGCCGAATCTAAAGGGACGACGACGGGCGACAGGAGAGCAGAGTCCCGGTCGAGGGATTCATGGCAGCACGTTGAACGCTTGGGTCCGTCAGTACCATCAAGGTGTTCTCGCCCTCGATGAGGCCGTCGGGAAGCTGATTGAAACGTTGAAGGAGACCGGGCAATACGACAACACCTTGATCGTATTCACGTCGGATCAAGGTTTCGCTTTCGGCCAACACGGTTTTCGCATGAAGGTGGCGCCCTACGACGCCAGCATTCGAAGTCCTCTGATCGTTTCGATGCCGAGTCGTCTTCCTGCAGGAAAGATTTGCGAAACGCCCGTCGCGGGTCCCGACCTCGTCCCAACCTTTTTCGAGTTCGCCGAGATGGAGACGCCATGGCCGATGCACGGACGATCACTTGGACCGTTGTTGCGTGATCCGGCACAGCCGGTCAATCGCAAAGCATTGATGACATTTACTGGCCGCACCTATGGAGAGGAAACGGATCGCATTCCGTCCGAACTCGACGTATTGCAACTGGTGTCGGATGTGCCCTGGTATGCTTCCCTGAACGACGGTCGCTACAAGTACATTCGAACCTTTGTCCAGGGTGAGGTGGAAGAGTTGTACGATCTGAAAACGGATCCCGAAGAGCTAAACAATCTTGCAAGTGAGTCTGCACAGCGGGATCGAGTCCTGCGAATGCGTGAGGACACCATTGCGGAGTTGCGACGCACCGAGGCGGGATTTGTCGATCGTCTGCCCGACGTTGCCGCGTTCGGAGTATTCGATGCCAACGCTTCTGGATCGGTTCCCTAAACGTGTCGGGCGTCTTTGTTTGGACTTCCGAGAGTCGCATGCTCACTGTTTCAATGTCCCAAAAGTGAATTGATGATTCGATACCGTATCGTGCTCGTCGCACTGTCAGCGTTTCTGCCCTTGGTCGCCACTCAAGCTGCCGAGCAACCGAATGTGTTGATCATCATGGCCGATGATTGCACGTACAACGATTTGCCGATGTACGGTGGACAGAATGCGGGAACGCCGAATCTCGAGCAGTTCGCAACCGAAGGGCTGACGTTCAATCATGCGTACTTAGCCGAGGCAATGTGTCAGCCCTGCCGTGCTGAACTCTATACCGGCCTGTATCCAATGCGTAACGGATGCGCTTGGAATCATTCCGCGAGCTTGCCTGGAACGCAAAGCATGCCCCATCACTTGGGTCAACGAGGATATCGCGTGGGGATCGCGGGCAAAGTGCACGTGTTGCCCAAGAAGTCGTTTCCCTTCGAGAACGTCGGAGGCTTTGACAAGAGTTGTGTTCGGAACCCCACAAAGCCGCATCAGTTGAGCGCCGTGGATGAATTCATCACGCGCGATTCCGTACAGCCGTTTTGTTTGGTCGTTGCGTTGGTGGAGCCACACGTTCCTTGGGTCATGGGGGATCCATCGGCCTATCCCCCCAATACTTTGAAGATCCCTGACAACATGGCGGATACGAAGCTGACCCGAGAGGCGTTGTCTCGCTACTTGGCAGAGATCACTTACATGGATGGGCAAGTGGGTGATCTTTTGCAGTCGCTTGAGAGTTCGGGTCAAGCCGGTAACACGCTCGTCCTCTTCACCTCCGAGCAGGGTTCGCAGTTTCCGGGGAACAAGTGGACCAATTGGGATACCGGAGTACACACCGCGTTGATCGCGCGTTGGCCAGGGATGGTTCCAGCGGGGAAACGAACGGATGCCATGGTCCAATATGCTGATGTGTTACCAACACTTGTCGACGTCGCTGGTGGAGAGGTTGAGGCGGGCCAATTCGATGGCGAAAGCTTTCTCGGCGTCTTGAAGGGGGAAGCAGAAGGTCATCGCAAATTCGTTTACGGAGTTCACAACAACGTTCCGGAAGGACCGCCCTTCCCTGTTCGAACGGTCAGCGACGGGACGTACCGCTACGTTCGGAATTTGTTGCCGGAAAACCTGTACATCGAAAAACACTTGATGGGCATTCAAGGAGACGGACGGCTCAATAATCCTTACTGGCAAACATGGGTGTGGGATTCTTGGGAGTCGCCGCGGACGTACGATCTTGTTCAGCGTTACATGCACCGTCCGGCCGAAGCGCTGTATCACACTGCGAGTGATCCCTACGAACTCGAGAATTTGGCGGATGTGGAGAGTACGGCGGCGATCAAGCGAACGCTGTCGGCTGAGTTAGATCGTTGGCTAGATAGCCAGGGCGATCCAGGGGTGGACCAAGACACGCGTGAAAGTCATCAGGCGGCCAAGCGAGGCGAGCACCGATATCGGCCGTCAGGGAGTGAAAATGGGGAATAGAAATCGAATTCAAACTTCGCTCGGGCTGTTTCTCATGATGTCGTTGTTTCCCAACATGACGCCCGCGGAACGGCCTGATTCGAATCGGCTGCTCAGTAAAATTCTGTTCGGATCCTGCATCAAACAAGAGTTCCCGACCCCGATCTTTTACACGATGTCGGGGGAGTTCCCCGATCTCATTCTGTTTCTCGGAGACAACGTCTATGCAGACACCGAGGACATGGCGGAGATGCGTGCTTGCTATGATCGGCTCGATGCGAATAGCGATTTTGGTCGCATGCGAGCGCAGTTTCCGATCTTGGCGACGTGGGATGATCACGACTATGGCGTGAACGATGGAGGCGACGACTATCCGCAGCGAGAGGCTTCGGAACAGGAGTTCCTTCGTTTTTGGCAGGTGCCGGAAGACTCGCCGATTCGATCGCGTCCGGGCGTGTATGACGCTGATGTTTTTGGCCCGGAAGGTCAGCGAGTCCAAATCATCATGTTGGATACGCGATACTTTCGTTCACCATTGTCAAAAGGCGAGCGACGAGTCGGCGGATCGTACCTTCCGGATCAGGATCCCGCAAAGACGATGTTGGGCGATCGGCAATGGGCGTGGTTGGAACGCCAACTGAAGAAACCGGCAGAGATTCGCATCATTGGTTCCAGTATTCAGTGCATTCCAGAAGCATCCGGTCAGGAGACTTGGGGCAATCTTCCGCGCGAACGCGATCGCCTATTTCAACTGATCAAAGATACGAATGCCGAGGGTGTGGTCATCGTCAGCGGTGATCGACACTGGGCGGAGCTTTCGGTGCTCAAAGACGTGGCTTCCTATCCACTGTATGAAATGACTTCCAGCAGTTTTAATCAAATACATCCACGTGGTACGCCGACGGACAATCAGTTTCGTGATGACGATCGCACGTACCACCGAGAGAATTATGGCGTGATTCGAATCGATTGGACTGACGATCCAAGCTTGACCTTGGAAGTCAAAGATATGGAGGGTGGCATCCGATTGGAAAAACGTATCCAACTGAGCGAATTAAAGCCGTAAAACACCATCGCTGACAGACGAAAGAAGGGCCGCAGAATTGGTCGTTACTGAAAGATCGAATCAACACAATCAACGCATGTCAACAATTGCCGCGGTTGTCACTGCGGTCGTGATTGGGTTACTAGGATTTGTTTCGCCATGGTGGTGGCTCGCACTGCCACTCGCTTTTGGCGTTTACTGGTTCTTCCGCCGCCGAACAAAACGTCGGTTGCAGGCGATGGCGTCTCCCATGCATGCGGAGTGGGAAGAGGCTCTGCTTGCGAATGTTGCGTTCTTTCGGGCGCTTGACGACGACGAGAAGAAGCGATTCCGGAACATGGTGAAAATATTCATCGACGAAGTCCCCATCACAGGTATTCGGACCGACGTTGATGAGACGACCCGTGCACTCGTGGCCGCGAGTTCAGCCATTCCCGTCTTTGGATTCGACCATTGGGAATACTCGGGACTCGGGGAAGTGCTGATCTACCCGGGTGCTTTCGGCGAGGACTATCGCACCGACGAGGGAGTCAACCAAAACACGCTGGGGATGGTCGGGGTGGCGCATCTCAGCGGTGTCATGATCCTATCGAAGCCAGATTTGATTGCCGGGTTTCGCAACCCGCAGGACAAACGAAATGTCGGCATTCATGAGTTTGCTCATCTCGTCGACAAGGCAGATGGATCGGTCGACGGCATTCCCGCCGGGATCCCTCGAGAAACCGTCGCGCCATGGATTGGTTGGGTCGGGGAAGAGTTGCGTCGTGACCCCCGCGCGCGAGAGGAGATCGACGATTACGCCTACACCAATGAGGCGGAGTACTTCGCGGTTTTGAGCGAGTACTTTTTTGAGGCTCCGGATGTGCTGCAGAAGCGGCACCCGGAGGTCTACAACATGATGAAGACGATGTACCACCAGGACACACAGAGCTTTTTGTCGGTCGTTCTTCCCAGACGCAAGCGAGTCGGACGCAATTCGCCATGTCCATGCGGCAGCGGCGAAAAGTTCAAGAAATGCTGCGGTCGTAAGACGAGACAGGGTTTGCCAACTGCGGCGTGACTCGATGTTCGCTGCCGCTACTTAGATCGAAGACGCGAACGGATCTGGCAAGGTGTCCGGATTCGATTGTGCCTCGTCGTCGGAGCCTGACGCTTCGTCGTTGGCCCGAATGCTTGTGGCGAATGGAACAGCGACTGAGTCGTGGTTGGAGGTGTTGAAGCCATCGACGATTTCGACGGCAAGCTCATCGATCCCAGAATCGCTTTGAGTGTCGGATGCTCCGTCGGCGAATCGAATTCCCTTGTCAGCAAACAGTTGGTCCACGGCTCGCACGGAAGGAACCAGCGACTCGCCCTCGGAACTGACTCGCGCCAACTCATTGATGATGCGGAGAGCATCGAGCGCCGTGACGAGGTCGTCGCGGTTTTGGTCGTAGTAAGTGTCTGGCCAGGTTTCCACCTCACTCGGATCGGCAAGCGCTTGAGTGCCGGCCTCTGAGAACGCACGACGCCTCAGTTCATTGATGACGACGAGTGCATCTGCTGCCGTGGCCTCTCCGTCGTTGTTCACGTCACTCGCGCGGACAACGTTGTGCCAGGCAAACGGTGACTGAAGTACAAGTTGCTCCCCACCTCCAGCCACGCTGTTCACACGTCGGAAAAAGGTGTCGTTGAGAGTGAATGTGTCGCCCATTCTCCAAGTCGTCGGATCGACGAAGTCGAAAGTGTTGTCGATGCCAGCAACGACATTGAGTGACGCTGAGAGAGGCGAAAACTGTAGGATGCCGGCGGGCTCGATCGCGACGATGTCCACCCCAGACTGCGAGACATCAAACGTAGAGAAGTTGCGAGCCACGATGCTGCCGTCTTCGATCAGTTGAAACTGGCCACTGTCTCCGGTCGCACGTAGGGTGTTGTCACCTTCTTTTCCGTCGACTTCGACGCCTTGACTACGAGCAACGCTCGCTTGTTCGTAATTCAGGGTGATGACGTCGTTGTTGGCAGTCGCCACAACGTTGAGTGTGCCAAAGTTCTGACTGGGTGCTGCGAAGAGGACGTCACTTTGGTCCCGCACCAATACGCGGTCACCCATCACCTGAATCTCGGCGACACTGTCGACTAGGTTGACATCAACCGTGGTCGAAAGAGTGGGGATAGCGATCTGAAACAGATAGTCTTCTACCTCACCGTCGGGGGCAGCTCCAGTTGGCTCGAGGAACGATTCACTGCTCAATCGGAATCGAGCCGCCACTTCGCCCGGTTGGGTTCCTTCGGCATCAGAAGGGACGAAGAATGGAATCGTGTTTGACCCCGCGCTCACCAGCCATGAATAGATTCGCTCATTCGTGTCAAACGATTGATCTTGGTTGAAGTCGATCCAAGCGGTCAGGAAGCCTTGCTCCGATGCGATCACTTCAAGACTTGCTTGATTCGTCGATGAGAAGTCCGTCAGGATGGTCGTGATTGGGGCCACGCCATCATCGTCATCGGCATCCGCGCCAGCGCTCGTTTGACCATCGGATTCGACGCTGACGGTCGACCCTAAGAAGAGCGAACTCAGCGCGTGATGCGGACCATTGTCCGCGAGTTGAACGGGGACACCGAACGGCGCGTCACCAAAGTCCTCGGGACCAACCACACGAATTAGTAGCGTCTTGGTCTCGGAGAGGTCTTCACCTCCGTCGTCCGTTCCACCGCTGTCTTGGGCAGTCAGTTGAAAGGTAGAGGTACCAAAGACGTCCGCGGCCGGCGTGTAGGTCAATGTTCCGTCTGCAGCGACAGCCGGAGGGACGGCGAACAGCGAGGGGGCCTCGATGTTTGTCACACTGTAACCGAGGAGGGTCTGATCCGATTCGTAGAACGACCCTGGATCAAAATCGGATGCGAAATCAACAATGGTCTGCTCCCCAGCGTTTTCCAGTACCGAGGGAGGATTGGACGCAACAAAGGATGGGGCGTCGTTCACAGGGTTGATGGTGATCGTTCCGATGCGTGGCGTCGAAGTATCGATGCCCCCGTTTGTCGTGCCACCATTGTCTTGTGCTGTCACTTCAAAAGTTGCCGTACCGAAACGATCGGGAGCCGGAGAGAATGTCAGGTTTCCGTCGTTATCAATGGACGGCAAGGTGTTAAACAGCGAACCGTCGCTGAGGTTGGATACGGAGTAGCCAGCCAAAGATTGATTGCCGACTTCCGTGACTTGGAAGCTCAGTGAATAGCTGTTCTCAGGTCCGGTTTGCTGCACATAGATTGTGTAAGTTCCGGATGGCAATGGGCCGGTGAATCCTCTTCCGGTGACAACGCCGGCGCGCGGAAGAATGTTTCCACCGCCTGCATCCAGGAGGTCATTCAGGCCAAAGACGGTACCACCAAGGAACGCCGTTTCATCTAAGAACGGATTTTCGTTGATGTCCAGTTCAAAAGCGTTGTAGGGAAACGACGTGCCCGTGTTGATGGCGAGGAACGCGTTCTGCTCGTTTGGGTTGCTAGGTGGCGTTGGGTACGCGTACTCTTCGACGAACAGGCCTTCCAATTGATGTCCGGGTTCGACCGTGAAGGTGAACACATCGACGTTCCCAACATTCTTTGCGGTTTCCACGTGGCCACGCACGATGTTGGAGCCCAGCGACAGTGATCCCAACGGTGTGGGTTCGTTGTTGTCGGTCGACAGCGGCAGGTCGGCCCCCTGTTCGCCCTCATCGTGGATGACCTGAATGTTGTCGGACGTTCCATCTTCACCAGGTCCTGGGTCAAAGTTGGTCGCGAAGTCCACGATTCTGTGGAAACCAGAGTCTTCATTGACCACAGCTTCAGGAGCGACCGAAAAACTGGGGGCATCGTTGACGGCGTCGATCGTGATCGTTCCCGTGACGGTCGCGGATGTGTTTGCACCACCATTTGTCGTGCCGCCATCGTCCTGGGCGACAACGTCGAAGGTTGCCGTTCCGAATCGGTCGTCCGCGGGTGTGAACGTAAGCGTGCCAGTAGCATCGATCTGCGGCGGCGCGGCGAACAACGTCGGATCGCTAATGTTCGTGACTGTGTAACCGACAAGTGCCTGTCGCGCGACGGCGGAGACTCGAAAGTCGAGTGCGTAGGAGTTGGCCGGTCCCGTCTGCTGAACGTAAAACGTGTAAGTGCCAGCAGCCAACGGAGGCGTGAAGCCACGGCCCGTGACAACAGCGGCACGCGGCAAAAGATTCCCGCCGCCTTCATTCGGTAGGTCATCCAGGCCAAATACGGTGCCACCTAAAAACTGTGACTCATCTAGAAATGGGTTCTCGTTGATGTCCAAATCGAACGCGTTGTAGGGAAACGTGCTGCCGTCGTTGAATGCAAGGAACGCGTTCCGCTCATTGGGATTCGCGGGTGGCGTGTTGTAGGCATACTCCAAGACTTCCAAACTGCTCAACTCGAACCCCGCATCGACGGTGATCGTGAAGACGTCGACGTTTCCAACGCTCTTTGCGGACTCGACGTAGCCGCGCACGATGTTCGATCCCTGCGTCAGCGAACCAAGGTTGGTTGGATTCAGATGATCGGTCGAGAGCGGATTGACAGTACCATTCGCACCTTCGTCATGAATCTCTTGTGACTGAAGCGAATCGCCGTTCTCAAGCGGGCCAGGGGAAAACCCGTGAGCGTAATCGGGGATTGATTGAGGACCCGAGTCTTCGTTTGCGACGACAGGGTCTGCCAGCATCAACGTCGGTGCGTCGTTGACAGGTGTCAACGTGATGGTGAAGGTCTGTGGCAAGGATGTGTCGATGCCGCCCCCATCCGTTCCACCGTCATCTTGAACGGTGGCGACGAAGCTCGAGGCCCCGAAGGCGTTCGACGCCGGTACGAAACTGAGATTCCCTAACGTGTCGATCGCAGGCGCCACCGAGAAGAGGTCGGGACGCGACACATTGCTGACGTCGTAGGCCAATACGTTTTGACCCGACTCGCTCGGATCGCCGGCATCAAACGTCGCAAAGGCATTGACGGTCTGCGGCCCTGCATCTTCCAGTACCGCCGGTGGATTTGTCGCCACGAACGATGGTTGTATGTTGGCCGGAGCGGCGGCCAGCAACCTTCGATCCTCCAGACGCTCCAGTAGAACTCGGCGGCGTCGCGAGTTGGTGGAGCGCAGGGCAAAGGATTTACGAGATCGTGGCAGGGAGAATCGGTGCATGTTGGTGGCGATTCCGGCGGAAGCAGGTTCGTCGCGAT
>JBPCVD010000773.1:0-5678 GCA_051010815.1 Rubripirellula sp. | reverse complement strand
GCCAGACTGGCACTGTAGTAAGCGAGAGGCGGCGGTGCGGAGTCATCACCGCCAAGGTACGGACCTTCATCACAGATGATCTCGAAGCTGCTGCCGTGCGGTTGGTCGACGCGAACGGTGGCCCGCTTGCGCATGTTTTCCAGCGACTCCGCTTCGACGTGCAGAACGACCTCCCGATGCTGATGCGGTTGCAAGCTGAGATTGCGTTCGGCCGGGTCCGATCGCTCAGCAACTTTGCGGACAATCGGTGGTGTTTCTTGCGGCATGACGAAGATGCTCTCATCGCCGTCGACCGCGCGGGCTCAGGCCCCACCGTCGACGAGCGCAAAGGGAGATGGCGATCAGAATTGCTGATCGGTGAAATCGAGAAACCAATTCCAATCGTTGTCACCCAAGCCGTGGCCACCCGAGCGAATGTGATAGCCGGTCTTGCCCACGACGCGCGGCTGATCGAGCGTGGGCATCGACGTATCGGTGAGGGAGGATTCGCCGAGTAGTTGGAATACGGGGGCCGCGGCGATCACGGCGGCGTACTCGCCCTTGGGGTCTGCCCACAGGTCTTGGTCGGCGCTCGCAACGTACACACCACGCGGGGCGATCAGACCGATGACTTGATGCTGGTCCACCGGTAATTCAGATTCGCGGCCGGCGTAGTCGGCAAACGGTTTACAAAACCAGTGAGGAAAACTGGAGGTGATTCGTCCCACCGTTTCACCATAGGCACGACGCGAAAGGGCGGCCCCGCCACAGCCGGAATTGTTGCTGTAGGCTACGGCGAATCGTGGATCCTCGCAGGCAGCCCACAACGAAGTCTTGCCGCCACGCGAATGGCCAACCACAGCGGCACGCGATGCGTCAATGGGTGACAGCGTTTCCAGGTGATCCAAAACGCGACTTGCGGCCCAGCCCCAGGCGGACAGGCTACGCCAAGCAGAATCCTCGGGCGGTTGTCCTGCCGCGAAGAAGGAGCGAATTCCGTCGGGATATCCGTTTTTGTTATCGGGATCCACGTCCGAGGTGTGGAACGACGCGGTCGCATAACCGCGGTCGATCAAAGTCTTGACAGGCCAAAACGGATCATGTTCCGTGGCCGCCTTTTCGAGAGGAACAAAGTACCGATTGTTGATGTGGACGACAGCAGGCACCGGGCCCTCGGCGTGATTGGGATAGAACACGACGAAAGGAAAACTAAATGTTCGGTCACCGACTTTGACATCCGCGACCATGCTGCGCCCGGTCGCCTGTCCATCAAACGCATCTGTGATTTCCTTGGTCTGGCGGAAATCGACCGAATAGTTTGTGTCGGGACGCCGGCCATAAACTTCGTCGCGGAAACGATCGAGCAATTCATCGCGTCGCGATTCGTTCCATTGCCCCGAAGACTCGACTCGTCGTCCCCGATCGTCGATCAACGCGTCTGGCAACGTGTAGTCTGGTACCTTCGATTCGACATAGTTGAACTCCGCGCGGCGAGCTGAGAGCTTTTTCACCAACTCCGGCTCAGCTTCCCAAGCCGCACCTTCGTTCTTTGGCTCCTGAGCCTCGCTTCGACTGAAAATTGTCGGAAGCAGAATCACAGTCAGGAGCAAACCGGCGCAGAGAAGTCGATCGAAAGGAGATTGCATAGCGAAAGCCTGGAGGAAGGACGTGTGTCGACGGTGTATCGTACACCTCTCCGACTACAGGTGGGGTGATGTTGATACGCCGCTCCTGTTGTGAGGGTTTGCGTTGAGGTCTATTGTCGAGACCATGCACCAGGCGGATGGGGAGAAGAACGTGCGCATGGTGGATTTCACGCCCTCGCGCGTGAGGGTTGAGATCGCAACATGGACATGAATCGTTCAGGGCCTGAACGATGGAAGACGGAAGGATGAGGACGGCATGGTTGAAACGTTTTCTCGCTACTTCACGACCAATGACGGTGTGCGAATTCATTACCTCGAGGCGGGCGATGGACCGCCGCTGATCCTGTTGCCAGGATGGACTCAGCCGGCCTCCGGGTTTGCCGAGCAGCTGGCCGTACTGTCAAAGCGTCATCGGTGTTTAGCACTTGATCCGCGCTGTCACGGCGAATCGGAACAAGTGACCTACGGTCCCCGTGTCGCGCGTCTCGCGAAGGATTGTTTCGAATTATTGGAACATCTTGAAATCGATCGAGCCTCGCTGCTCGGGCACTCATCGGGATGCGCGGTGATTTGGAGTCTGATCGAGCTGTTTGGGCAGGATCGGATTCGGAGTCTCGTGTTGTCCGATCAAATGGCGGCATTCATCAAGCGACCTGAGTGGACCGAACAGCAGCTAGCCGACTACGGCGCTCTAATGGATGCCTCGGAAGCGTTAGCGACAGCCGCCAAAATTGAGGCACCTGATGGAGCGGCCACGCTGAAGGATTTTCTAGAGGGAGAGTTTGCGTCTGACTTTCCGCCGGAGAAGGTTGCAAAAGTCGTCGATGGAAGTTCGCGAGTGCCGCGCGACTTCGCCGCAGCGTTGATGCGAGATGTGATGCAAGCAGACTTCCGCGATGTCTTGCCGCGGATCGAACGTCCGACGCTCTGCATTGGCGGTCTCGGAAGTCACGTTGGAGAGCGGCCCATGCGCTGGATTGCATCACAGATCCCGCAAGCGGAATTGGTCATGATCGAAGCGCAGCATTTCGTCCACTTGGAGAACCCGGAGGCGTTCAATGCGGCCGTGGGTGAGTTCCTTGATCGCTTGCCGTCGACGTAGCTCGTTCTCGTCACGATTGCGTGAACGCGTCTTCAAGCACCGCCCGCTTGAATCGACTCATTCTCTGCGCATTCGTACTTTAAAGTGACATCACATGATCGATACCTGTGGGAGACGTCGGTCGACTCCCTCAATGAATCGGCGTGAGCCTCAGCCTGGCGAGTTACGAAGCCCTTCCGAAACGGTAAAATCCGACTTGGGGTCGCGTAATGACCCGCTACGTCTAGTTGGCTCGATGAGATTCGTTTGAGCGAAGTTTTTGTGAATTGATAAAGTCCTGATTTGACATGGAGACTTGTCGTGGGGCCTTTGGCGATTCAGCGGAGGAGTTTTGATGCGTCCATTGGGTAAACGTTCGAAGCGATTCGGAGTTGCGATTCTGGTTGGTACCCTCGCGTTGGCTGCGATCTTGTTTTGGAATGTCGCGTCGATGCCTTCCCGGCAAATCGTGGTGGGCACGGCGGATCCGATTTCGGTCGATCTGACCGCTGCAACGCAGCGTTTCTCTGCGGCGATTGCGATCCCGACGATCTCGCATCAAAACCCTGCGAAAATTGACGAGCCGACGTTCCAGCGGTTTCGAGAGTATCTCGAGAATGCCTACCCACGCGTTCAAGAGTCACTTGTGCTTTTGACGGGAAGCACATTTGGTGACGATCGGAACCAAAGTTTGTTATTTCGTTGGGAGGGCAAAGCGGAGTCCAAAAAACTACCGATTTTGTTGATGGCACACTATGACGTAGTGCCGGTCGAAGCATCGACGTTGGAAGCTTGGACGCATCCGCCGTTTTCAGGCAAGATCGACGATGGGGCTATCTGGGGACGCGGCACATTGGATGACAAGTGCGCCGTCGTCGCATTGATGGAGGCCATGGAGTACCTGCTTGCGGAGGGATTTGAGCCCGATCGCACGGTCTATTTGTCATTGGGTCACGACGAGGAGGTGGGCGGGACTCATGGCAACAAGCCCATCGCCGAATGGTTGCGACAGCAGAAGATCCGATTCGAGTTTGTGCTTGACGAAGGTGGCGGAATCTTCAACGACCTTCCGGGCCTCGGTCAGCCAGCGGCACTCATCGGTATCGCGGAAAAAGGATTCTTGACGGTCAAACTCACGGTTGAGCTCCGCGATACGGGGCATTCATCGATTCCGCCCAGCGATACTGCGATCAGCATTCTGGCTGAGGCCATCGGTTCGTTGCAGCAACATCCTTTTCCACCGCGATTGGATGGGGGTGCGGGACAAATGTTGGAGTTTGTGGGCCCAGAGATGCCGCTGGTGAATCGCGTTGCTGTCAGTAACCAGTGGCTGTTCGGATCCCTGATTCGAAAACAGTTGGCGGCAACCCCCGTCGGAAACGCGGCGATCCGTACGACAATCGCACCCACTATCGTTGAGGGTGGTTTTAAAGAAAACGTGTTGCCCACGGAAGCTTCCGTCACGCTGAACCTGAGACTGCTGCCGAATGACACGATCGAAGGTGCGCTCGAACATCTTGAGCGTTCCGTCAATGACTCGCGCGTTCGAATTTCCGATCCGCTAATGGGAAAAGATCCGTCTCGCATTTCCTCGACCGAATCGGACGCGTTTGACCTGCTGCATCGGACCGTCAAGGAAGTTTATCCCGACGTGGTCGTGGCTCCGTTTGTGGTCGTCGCGGGAACGGATGCGGCACATTACGACGAGCCGACATCATCTCGTGACGTGTATCGGTTTGCACCCTGGCGACTCGGGAAAGAGGATATTAAACGCATTCATGGAATCAATGAGAAGATTTCGCAGCGTGAGTTTGGCGACATGATTCGGTTTTACGAACGATTGATTCGAAACGCTTGCGAGACGCTGCAGGAGTAGCATTCAGATCCTCGGCATTACCGGTCAATGGCCGACGTATTGATTGGGATCGAACACTTTCGGTTGCAGCCAACATAAGGGACGCTGGGGCTCGCTTCCCAGCGAACGTGTTGGCGGGCCAAAGTCTCCGATGGCGTGGAACGATCCGGGAACGACTCGGGAAAGGGCGTGATGGCAGCGTCAGGGGGAGGGGATGCCGCCTCGCTAACATCGAATGATGCCTCTTCACTTCGATACGAGGCAATTTACCTTGATGAATTCCGGTGATCGGGAAGATGAGTCGATCCAGAATGTTGACTTTCGGCGTCGTGGCGGTGCTCTGTGTAGTCGGATACTTCGGTTGGAAGCTCACCTTCCGAAACGCATATGAATCGGCTGAGTATCAGGTCGTCGTTTCTGAAAACGCGTTTCAAATACGCGACTATCCCGAGTTGATGCTGGCATCGACATCAATGGAATTCGAGCGTCAAGGCAACGATGGAAGCTTCATGAGATTGTTCCGATTCATCAGTGGCAACAATGACGCCGAGCAGAAAGTCGCCATGACGGTTCCTGTCTTCATGGAGCGGGAGGCTGATGCTGCCGACGGAAGCATGGGTTTCGTGATGCCCAAGTTGGTGGCTGACGAAGGAGTGCCACGGCCAGCGGATGGACGTGTCCAGGTGAAACGCCGACCGGCGGGACGATTTGCCGTCATCCGATTCGCGGGCAAGGTTAACGACCGCGAGCTGAAGCGGAAGGAGCAAGCGTTGCGGACATGGATAGAGGAAAGAGGCTTGCAAAGCACCGGAGCAACTGAGGTCGCAGGCTACGACCCACCTTGGACTCCAGGTTTGCTGCGACGCAACGAGGTCTTGATTCGGATCAAATAGAAACTCACCTCACCTCCCGCATCGCCTGGCGATCCGCACCAAAGTTATTGGAACCAGGGTGATTCGGCGCCGGGTTCGACATCGAATGATTCCTGCCGATCCGATCTAGAACCACCGCTTGATGGGGCCAATGATTCGGATGGCCGCTCGAGTGCGTAGTGACCACTGGTCGATTTGGGCTCGTCGTACTCGAACATTGTCTTTGCACGAAGTCAGTTCCGCAA
>JBPCVD010000772.1:0-3427 GCA_051010815.1 Rubripirellula sp. | reverse complement strand
TCCCTGCTGCAAAGAGCAACTGTCTTGGAGCAAGGGAGGATTTCGCATCGTTCCGTTCGGCGCAGTTGTGGGAGAAATGATCGGCAGCAACATTAGTCCTCAATTACGTGGATCGCCGCTATTCCTGTTGCCTGGTCCCGCGCCCAACATCGAAGACTCACGTTTCACGGTAAGCGCACAGCAATCGACCATCGGTCTCAGCGTCACTGGCCCCGCCCTTGGCGACTTTCAGAGCGGGGCCAACGTTGCGGTAAACTTCTTCGGGGAACAGCCGATTCAAAACAACCCAGGACTATTCGCCTTGTTGGCCTACGCCGAACTGAGAAACGACAATTGGCGGTTTTGGATTGGACAGGATGGTGACGCGATCGGCCGTCAGAACACGAACTCGCCTGCATGGAGTTCACACAAGATGCAGGGGAATTTTGGGCAGCTTCGGCCAGGCCTTCGCGCGGAACGCTACTTTCAAATCTCCGACTACTTGAGCTCTTCGATCTACTTCGGGCTGACGCAACAAGCGGTCAACGACTTCATCGCGGTTCAAGGTGTTGCAGGTACCGATAACGGCTTGCCCAACTTTGAAGCGCGTTGGGAAATCGCGATGGGATCTTTGGCGAACGGTCAAAGGTCCGCTCTCTTTGCGATCGGCGGCGTGGTGGGTGAAATGCGTGCGGTGGACGACCTTGCCCTTTCGGCAAGCAATGTGTCTTCGTCGTGGGCGGTGATTCCCGAGCTGCGTTTGGAAGGTGAGCGGTTTGGATTTCACGGAGAGGCGTTCGCCGGTCAGGCGATGGGCACGTACAACGGGGCAATTGGACAGAGCCTTAATCCAAACGACGGTGAGCCTATCTATGGTGTCGGCGGATTCGGCGAAATCTTCTGGAAGATGTCTCCCTGCTTCACCGCGTCGATCGGGGCGGGCATCGACGATCCGCGAGATCGTGATCTTGGCGTCATTGGCGGTACGGTCGGGCAACGTGCTCGCAACGAATCGGGTTGGATCAACTTCATTTGGAATCTGAGTGATGCCTGGGAAACGCGATTCGAAGTGAGCTACCTTGAGACGACCTATGTTGCACCGAGCAATGACGGCGCATCGATGCTGTATCACGGTTTAATTCGCTACAGCTTCTAGTCGTCGCCTGTCGGTAACGAGAATCCGAACTCCTAAAACGCAGACTCACTCGATCCAGAAGCAGTCGATCGCTCCAACCACTAACAGCGTCACGCTGATCGCTGCATTGGTGTCGAAGAACGCTTGATTGACTCGATCCAAATCATCTGGTTTCACGAGCGAATGCTGGCGGACGACCAGCACCCCAATCACCAGCAATGCTGCCCAAAACAACCAGCCCAAACCGGAATCCGCTGCGAACACCGGTAGCAGAGCGAGTAGGGCTAGCATCAGTAAATGGCACGCTTTCGCGATTCGCAAAGCACCCGCGATTCCAAATCGGGCCGGGATGCTATGAAGTCCAACATCGGCGTCGTAATCAGCATCCTGACAGGCGTAAATGATGTCGAACCCAGTGACCCACGCCGCGACGGCCGCAGCCAGCGTCAGCGGGGCCAGCAGGTCAGATGGATTCAACAGGGAATCGGTGCCTCGGATGGCAAGCCAAGCACAGATGGGGGAGAGGCTGAGGGCGGCGCCTAGCCAAAGGTGCGCGGCGGAAGTGAACCGCTTGGCAAGGCTGTAGCCACACAGGAAGAGCAGCACCGGTACCGACGCGACCAAAGGAACGACGTTGGGCAAGAAGATCGCTGTCGAGGCGAGGAAAGCGACACTGGTCAGTGCGATAAACAAGATGGCGTCGCGTTTGGAAACAATGCCTGCCGGAATGTGCCGTTTCTCTGTCCGAGGATTAGCGGCATCTAGATCGGCATCGACCAAGCGATTGAAAGCCATCGCCGCGCTGCGGGCAAAGACCATGCATAGCAATATTCCCACCAAGTCCCGCAGGCGAAACGATGGCATGGACCCCGAGGGCAGTGGGGCGGCGAATGCCATCACTGTCGCTAATGCAGCAAATGGCAACGCGAAAACCGTGTGGCTGAAACGAATCAGTCCCAGCCAGTCTGAAATTGTCGTCCGCACGGCCAGTGGCTCGTTCATCAAGAAATCAATCGTTGGGGTTCAGTTCCCATCCGCTTGGATTTCCTTCAGCACCTTCAGCAGTTCGTCCGACTTAGCGCGATCGCGAAGGGAGCCGTCGATCACGCCCCGAATCTTTCCTTTCGAGTCAATCACGTAATTATCGAAGGTCATCCGCTTGGGGCTATAGTCTTTGGACGATTTCTTGTCGAGGTCGAGTGCCAGCACGAACGGGGGATCATGTTTCTCCTTGATCTTCTTCAAACCGTCAACGCCCTCGCTTTCTTCACGGAAGACAAAGATCAGCGTGGCATTATTTGCCTTGAACTCTTCTGCATGCGATTTCAGCTGGACCAGCTGCCTCATGCAATGAGGTCACCAGTGCGCGCGATCGAACATCAGAGCCACGTTCTTGCCAGATCCAGTCACGTCCGAAAGCTTGAATTGCTTGCCGTCGATTCCAGTCAGTGTGATGTCGGGCGCTTCGGTACCCACGGTCAACGCGGCAGTCTTCGCGTCCTGAGCCAAGCCTGTTGAGCACAGCAGCATGGCGAAACCGGCTGCCATCCAAGGTCCGAGCATCTGACGACGATTGGGGAAAGCGATTCTCATACCACACTCTCATCGATAAAAAGGGAAATTCGTTTACGCGCCGCGACCGCATAGTAAGCAAGTTGGTGGCCAATTAGGCTAGAATTCCGAAAATCTGATCGGTTGCAATCGCAATCGAGGGATCGGAAGCGTTTGCTGATCTGGTGATCGCCCCAGTCTTCAAAACTGGTGAAGCGTCCGAAAAGGCGCTTGGTGGGTTCGATTCCCATCCGCTTCCGCTTGTTTTCGATCCAAATTTCCAGATCCCCAAATCCCAGAGCTCTTCGCCATTCTCGGTGATCCGCTCATGCGTCTCGCGCAGGGGCGAACAGGCGCAGGGGCGAACAGGCGCAGGGGCGAACAGGGGCGAACCAGTCGCGCGTTTTCTAAACCACTCTTTCCCGAAATGGAGGATTCAGCTTGGTGACCGCCAAACTCTGGTGCGAAAAAAAGAAACGCGTTGTTCGCGGCACATCGGGGATGCACGGCGAACAACGCGTTTCGTCGAAGAAGTCGAAGAAATCGTTCGTGGTTGACTGTGGTTTAGGCGGGTTCGAGTTCGGCGAGCTGAATGTCGCCAGCCATTGCCCGCATCTTATCCATGGCACGTCGTTCGAGCTGGCGAACGCGCTCTTTGGAAATCCCCAGACGATCCGCCAACGACTGCAGCGTGTGGACTTTGCGATGCGAACCAAGCGAGAAACGGGCTCGGATGATGAATTTCTCGCGGCGGTCGAGATC
>JBPCVD010000771.1:0-6587 GCA_051010815.1 Rubripirellula sp. | reverse complement strand
GAATCACGGCCATGAACTTGCCCATCACGCCTGAAACAAAAAACATCGGCGCGAACGCGATAATGGTCGTCGTGACCGATGCCGCCACACTCGGCATCACTTCGACCGTTCCGTCGATGGCGGCTTGTACCAGCGGCTTTTTCATTTGGATGTGAGCATAGATGTTTTCGCCAATCACAATCGCATCATCGACGACGATCCCGAGTGCTACTAAGAACGAGAACAGGCTAAGCATGTTCAACGTTTGACCACCCCAAGACAGCGCGGCGCCAGCGCCCAGAATTGAAATCGGAATCCCCAAGGCGACCCAAAATGCGAGCCGCATCTCCAAGAACAAAGTCAACACCAAGAACACGAGCAGCAATCCAGAGAGGCCGTTACGAAGTAAAAGGTCGAGTCGACCTCGCACTTCTTTGCTGCTGTCACCCCACACTTCGAATCGATAGCCCTCCGGCAGTTCCTTTTCCTTGACGTATTCTTGAACCATGTCGACCATGGCCAGCAGGTCTTCGGACTTGGTGCGTTCAACATTCACCACCATCGCCGGTTCGCCGTTAATTTCACCGGTGGACGTGATGTCTTGAAACTCGTCCCGAACCGTTCCCAAGTCGTTGACGGTCAACACAACGCCGCCGGAATCGGTTACCAGCGGTAGTCGGCCGATCTCTTCGCCAATGCGGCCTTTATTCTTCGCACGCAGCAGGATCTCTTGTCCGTCTGCCTTCAATTGCCCGCCCGGAAGCTCGATGTTGCGAGCGCGGATGGTCGCGGCCACACCTTCTAATGACAGGCCATAACTTCGTAGCGTCGCTTCGGGGATTTCGACATCGATTTGGAAGGGGCGGGAGCCCATGATGGATGCCGATGATACGGCAGACAGTGAAAGCACATCGTCACGCACTTCTTCCGCGACCCCGCGAAGTGCCATCTCGGCCTCACGTCGCTCTGATTCAGCGTTTCCATGCCCAGGACCGACAATGCCGACGCGGATCGCGGCCTCGCGAAACGTGATTTGTTGGATCTGAGGATCTTCGGCCAACGCTGGAAAACTGGGGATGCGGTCGACTTCTCGATCGATTTCGGACATGACCTTCTGCACGTCCTGCACGTCGCTGCGAAGCTCGGCAAGAACGAATCCAGCTCCCTCTTGAGCAATGGAGGTCACCTTCTTAATGCCATCAATGGACCGGATCGCCTCTTCGATTTTTTGACAGATCGCCTCTTCGCTGTCCTGAGGAGTGGCGCCGGGATACGGCACCGTGACCATCACGATTTCGAGTTCGAATGCAGGGAACACCTCGCGTCGCATGCCCCATAGAGAGGCCGCACCGACCAGCATCAATGCGACCATCAACACATTCATGCCGGGCGAATTCGTGATCGCCCATGCCACTAAACGCTTCATCACGCGTCCTCCTGACTGACCAAGGTTTGCTCGTCGGACGCATCCGTGTCGGCTTTCGCCGCCTTTGGGTTTTTCATGTCGTCGAGTTTCTTCGCCCGCGCTGGCAGGCTTGCGTCGTCAAAGCTTCCCAGGGGAGAGACGACGACGAACGAATTGCTGTTCAAGCTAGAGTCACGAACTTCACACACCCACAGTCGCTGAGCGTCCGCCTCGACGATTGAGGTTCCATCGACGCTGGCATCAGACACCGCGTTGGCAACGCTCAAGGAATCAACTGGATTGACGCGATGGCGAATGAAAACGCGACCGGGCTCCCAATCATTGGGATCGAAATTCGATTCAATTTCGGCGTCTTCGGAATCGCCCGTCGTAGCCGCGAGTCCTTCGTCCTGCCCTTCCTCAGGTTTCGAGTCGAGCACGGAAGGATCGGAGATGAACTGCAGGACGCGGTTGCCGGGCTGCAACGCGTTGGCCGGGATCACCACCAAAGGTGACTGAGGTTTGATCAACAGGTTCACTCGTACAAACATGCCACGAACGAGCGCTGTGGCTCCGGTGACTTTCTTGGTCGTTCCGTGCTCGTCTACGTATTCTGCTGGGTTGTCGACCACGACTCGAACAGGCACGGTTCTCGTGTCCGGATCGAGTCCGATTCCGTCGTAGCTCAGCAGACGGCCGCTCCAGTGGTACTTCACACCTTCACGTCCGGCCAATTCATACTCGATGATCGCTTCGGTTTCTGGAAGCGCGTAACCGCGGGGAGACTCGTCGGCCTCGACCCCCGGCTGATCCAGCACCCAATAGAGTTGATCCATTCGCAGACTGGTTGCGACTTCCACCTTGGATGTGTCGTCAATCGTGACCAGCCCGCTGCCTCGTGCGACAAAGGTATTCAAGTCGGCATCCTCGCTCACGATCACGCCGTCGATGGGAGCCTGGATGTCCGTTCGCTTCAAATTGATTTCTGCGGCTCGTAGTTGCGTGGCGGCGAGCTTCTCCGATGCTTCCAGCCGCACTCGCTTTTTCTCCAGCAGGCTGACTTGATTCTCAAGGTTCACGAGTTGCTGTTGAGCACCCAGCAACGCACGCTGAGCCTGATCGATCTCAGCCCGGCTGGTAAATCCGTTACTAAGTTGGTTCTGGCGTTCGACTTCTTTTTGCTGGAGTGCGAAATCATCCTTGGCGACGGCAATGAGACGTTCCGTGTTGACTTTCTCCTGATCGGCTTCCATTAGGGACTGGTATTCCTGTTCCTGCATACGCTGCAACCGATCTCGTTCCAGTTCGTAGTCCGTCGGGTCGATCTGCATTAGCAGTTCACCCTTCTTCACGTACGTTCCTGCCTCGCAAAGGTCCGACTTGAAGACAATTCGGCCGGCGACTTCCGCGGCGACACGCGCCTCGCGAAAGGGCACGACACTGCCATCGACGACAAGGTGAAGCTTCTGTTCGGTCGACTCCAAAGAACGCAGTTGCTCGATTCGGACGGAAGGCAAAGCCCTCAACCGACCTGCTCTCGTATTGTCAGCGGGCGGTCGCGTCTCGGGTTCCGCCGAGCCAAGCATCAATACCACCGCGACGCCAGCGGCGAGCAAGATCAAGGGAAGTATCAGGTTGAAGAGCAAACCGCTGCTGATCGAACCGATGGTCCATCGCTCAGGCGGATCGGCTTGCGGTTGCGCCATCGATTCCGAATCCTCGTTGGAGGGTTGAGGAGGGGAATAAACAGATTGAGTCATTACGTGACTTTCGAGAGGAGAATTCCGTGTGGAATTCGTGATGGGATTATCTTGAGGCCCGACGCATTCATTGCGACCAGTGCTTGATTTCATCCTGCTTCCGCAGGATCGCCGCGTTTTCCGTGGCAGCCAGCATCACCGCGGTAATGTGCCGACCGAGTGAATTGATGTCGTAGTGCCCTTCGCGTCGCTGGGCTGGGATCAGGATCTGAACGACGCCCGTGCCGACACGGTAATAAAGACACTGACCAACGGTGCTGAACGCCAACTGCTCCAGCGTGTGACGGCACGCTTCGTCCCCAACCAACTCCTGCAACGTATCGACTAACTGTTCAAACAGGGGGCGGAAAAACTCTTGGACGATGCTCTCGAAAACAGGCGTGGGACTTTGCATCTCCCGCAGCAAAATACGCGTTTCCCAATCCAGTTCCTCAGGAGTGAGCATCCTGGCTAACAGCGTTTGAACCAGTTTGAACAGCGTTTTCTGCGGCGACTCCCCTTCAGTATCCGGGGCTGGAAACCGCTTAGCACGTGAGTCGCGAATATTTTGAACGACTTGACGGTAGAGTCCCATTTTGTCCCCAAAGTGGTATCCCACTAGGGCGATGTTGACCTCAGCTGCCGCGCAGATCTCGCGAACCGTTGCGCCGTCGAATCCGCGATTGGCAAAAACGGGACCCGCGGCTGCCAACAGGCGAGACCTGGTATTAGCCTCCTTTTCGCCCGCATTTCGGGTTGGAGGTGGCGTTTTGGTGGAGCCCGAGTGAGCCAATGAGTCGGTCACGAATTCTGCACAGAAAAGAGAGCGGTAAACAGGTGTTTTAAACGATCGTTTAAATTGAAGATATGTCAACCGCGGATTCGCATTTAACGCTCACCTTCTGGGCAAGAATAGCCTCCAAATCATTCGGGATTGACGGTCGATGGTACGCGCCATCATCCTGATCCTAAGTGGACACTCGCCGCTGGTATGCGAGGGCCCGAACTATCCCCCCGAATGACTGTGAACCTTATGAGTACTGCCTCCGCTGCCAACGTCCAAATTCAGCTACCTGACGGGACCCTTGCCGAGCATCCCGCTGAATCGACAGCGATGGACGTGGCCATGGGGATCAGCGAGGGGTTGGCCCGCAGTGTGATCGCGGCGGAGGTGGCTGGTTCGATCGTCGATGCGGACCGTCCCTTGGGCGAGTTGGCGGAAGGCGCTGAAGGCCCTTTACCGCTCAAACTGCTGACCAGCCGCGACGCGGAGGCGTTGGGCGTTCTGCGTCACTCTGCTGCGCACGTGATGGCCAGGGCGGTGATGCGTCTCTACGACGGGGTCTCGCTTGCCTTTGGCCCGACGACCGAAGGTGGCTTCTACTACGACTTCGATTTACCCGAGAAAATCAGCGAAGAGGATTTCCCGAAGATCGAAGCGGAGATGAAACGAATCATCAAGGACAAGGAGCCGTTCGAGCGATTCATTCTTCAGCGGGACGAGGCGAGGAAGCTTTGCGACGATCTCGACCAGGATCTGAAGGTCGAGCACATCGACACTGGATTGGCTGACCAGCCGACGGTGAGTTTTTATCGTCAAGGCGAATTCGTGGACCTCTGTCGCGGCCCCCACATCCCGAACGCCGGCAAGATCAAAGCGATCAAGCTGATGACGATTGCCGGTTCACATTGGAAAGGCGACACCTCAGGACGTCACCTTCAACGGCTCTACGGCACCGCCTTCTTCGACAAGAAGGAACTCAAGGCGTACTTGGAACAGATCGAAGAGGCGAAGCGTCGAGATCATCGCGTGTTGGGCAAGCAGCACGGTTTGTTCGCGATCAATCCTGAGGTGGGCCAAGGGCTCTGCTTGTGGTTGCCCAAGGGGGCACGAGTTCGCGTGGCGTTGGAAGACTTTTTGAGAAAAGAGTTGTTGTCACGGGGTTACGATCCTGTCTACAGCCCGCACATTGGCCGCGTCGAGATGTACGAGACCAGCGGGCACTTCCCGTACTACCGTGACAGCCAATTCGCACCGATTTTTGGAAGTGAAGTTGGCGGAATGTTGGACGCTTGGAGTGAGCGTTTGGAGCAAGGAACGCTCGACTCCGATGGGGAAGACAAATTGATCGCGGCTGCCGAGGTGTTCGGCGTCGAATTGCCCAACTACAAGCCGTCGTCCTCCGCGGATGCAAAGCGGAAGGTGTTGCACGAGTGGCAATTGTCGCACGAACGCTACTTACTCAAACCGATGAACTGTCCGCATCACTGTCACATTTTCAAGGCTCAACCTCGCTCCTATCGGCAGCTACCACTGCGATTGTTTGAGTTTGGAACGGTGTATCGCCATGAGCAAACAGGCGAGCTCAACGGCATGTTGCGTGTTCGCGGTTTGACTCAGGATGACGCGCATATCTTCTGCACGGCACAGCAAGTGGAAGAGGAGTTTCGCGCGACCATTGAGCTGACAAAATTTGTGTTGCAGTCGGTTGGCCTGGATGACTACCGCGTGCAGTTGTCTTTAAGGGATCCCGACGGCGACAAGTATGTGGGAACCGAAGAGAATTGGGATCATGCTGAAGGCGCGCTCCGGGGTGTTCTCGAGCAATCCGGATTGGAATTCAATGAGGAGCCAGGCGAGGCAGCTTTCTACGGTCCCAAAGCTGACTTCATGGTGCGTGATTGCATCGGAAGATCGTGGCAACTGGGAACGGTCCAGTTGGATTACAACCTGCCCGAGCGATTCAAGCTGGAGTACAACGGGAGTGACAATGCCGCTCATCGTCCAGTCATGATCCATCGCGCTCCGTTTGGTTCATTGGAACGATTCACGGGAATGTTGATCGAGCATTTTGCGGGGGCCTTCCCGCTCTGGTTGGCACCTGAGCAGGTTCGTGTGCTTCCGTTGAGCGACAAATCGCTTGACTATGCGGTGCAGGTCGCCAAAGAATTTGACGCGGCTGGATTGAAGGTGACCGTCGACAATAGCGGCGGCAAAGTCCAAGCCAAAATTCGCAATGCTCAACTCGAGTTGGTCAACTACATGGCAGTTGTCGGCCCGAAAGAAGCCGAGGGCGGGCAGGTGGCCCTGCGGGATCGCATCGATGGTGACTTGGGCTCGATGCCCAATGCCGAGGCGATCGCAAGATTGCAGAAGGAGATTGCGAATCGCGAGGTCCGTCAGGTTGTGGCTTCCAATTTTTCGGCGGCAGCCGTTGACTCGGATGCCGTCGACAACGAGTACTAGTCCGCTTCAATGCAGAGACGACGGGCGGAATCATCGGGTCTGACGGAATGTTTGGCGTCTTCAGGCCAGTGTTGTGATGCCCCAATTGCCGCCATTTGACGGTATTTCACCCCCATTTGGCGTTGCTGGGTGAATCGGCCTCAAGCGGCATGATCGATCGAGCGAATGGGTACTTATACTGTGGGAAGTGCGTTCTTCCTCCGTCACCCCGCTTCTC
>JBPCVD010000770.1:0-3891 GCA_051010815.1 Rubripirellula sp. | reverse complement strand
AACCCCGTCGAAGGTGGTCAAATTACCTTCACGTTGACGGTTGGCAATTCGGGGCCTGATCGGGGATCGGGCATTTCGGTATCCGCGCGACTTCCATCCGGTTTGTCGCTCGACGGTTCACAGCTTTCCCAAGGGTCGTACGACGACTCCAGTGGTGTGTGGAGCGTGGGAGCCCTGAAGGCAAATGCGACCGCGGAACTTGTGCTGACGGCAACCGTAGAAACGACTGATACGGTGAATTTCACCGCAGAGATCACAGCGTCCGAACAGTTCGATCCCGACTCGACGCCTGGAAACGGAGTGAGCGGCGAGGATGACCAGGCGACGGCCGCCATCGGCACTTGTTTGGTCGGCGGTTCGCTCCACGTTGGCATGAACAAGCTGACCTACGCGTGTGCATCCCCCGGGGCCTTCACGGCATTCGTACAAGGAACCACACGCGGATCCTTTACTTTCGATCAGTATCGCACGACCGTGGACATCGCGGATGCAGTTGAAATTGCGATAGGCATTGCAGATTCAAATGGTGTTGCCGAGGCGTTGTTCTATGTCAGCGAAGATGCCGTCAGCGGAAGCATGCTGTTCCAGGCCTTCGAGATGTTTCCTCGAAAGCACAAGACCAACACGCTTCAGTTAAGTGCTTCGACGGATCAATTGCGGGCTACATCGATTGGTGACGGAGCAGCGGCGTTGCAGCGTGACGTCATTGATGCACACATCGCCGAAGCGATGGAAACCTGGTATGCGGCTGGGCTTTCCCCAACTGAATTCGCGGGACTGCAGTCGGCAACGGTGGTTGTGTCGAATCTACCGGGGAACGTGATCGCGCGCGCGGTGGGACGCACGATCGTGCTCGATTCCGATGCCGCCGGGCACGGCTGGTTTGTCGATCGCACTCCCTGGGAATCGAGCGAGTTTTCGAGCGGATCGCCTACACGATTGGCGATCGCTGAGGATGCGATCGGACGCGTCGATTTGCTGACCACGCTGTTGCATGAGTTTGGCCATGTCCTCGGCATGCCTGATGTGAATGATCCGAACCACGTGATGAACTCAACGTTGGCGGTAGGCCAGCGACGACTGCTAACGCCAGGCCTGAATTCCGAACGGAGTCTGGATGTTAACCGCGACGAACTCGTGACCAGTCTCGATGCCTTGCTGGTGATCAATCGTTTGAATCGCGTCTCGGCATCGACAGATGGACAATTGTTACAAGCGATCGGCAACGAGGATGCAAGATTCGACACCAACGGTGATCTCAGACTTTCCGCCTTGGATGCACTGGTGATCGTGAATCATTTGCGTGACGCGGCTAACGCCGAAGCTGAATCGGTTTTGAACATTGTTTCGCCCGGATCTGGGAGCCAATTGTCGGATAGAGCGAGCGTTTCGAAGGTAGATTCAGCCTCCATCGATTCGATCATGCCGACTCTTCTGGACGATCGTGAAACCACGCGTTCGTTCCGAGCGACATCGTCCGCGGAAGTAGTGCCGCTGGGCGAGAATGAGTCGCAAGGAGGCGCAGTTCGCGACGAACGTCGCGATGAAGATCGTGACTCAAGCCTGAATCAAACGATCGCCTTGTTATCGCTGGACTCAACACGCCCGGAACGCGCGCTGCCATCGTGATTTCGGGCGGATCAGTCGGTCGATAGTTCGCTGGAGTCATACCGCCAAAGGAAGATGGCGACACCCAGCAATCCGCAGCCGAGCAGCGGCAGGATGACGCAAATGATGGTCACTGCGGTGTAGAAACTGGTCTCGCTGCCGCTGGGCGGTGACGGCATCGTGACTAAGAATTCAAGAAGCCCAGCGATTCCGACGGAAGCGAACAGCAATCCGATCGAACCCAGAACGTAGGCCATCACTCGGTTCGATAGGTGGTGGCGGCTAATCTTCGAGCCGTCCTCTGGCGATTCGCGTTTGACCTCCTCCGGAGATTCGTACGGGTTGAGTGGAATTGTTGTCATGTGCTTTGCCGTTAAACGTTCCGCCGCACCGCTTTTTGCATGATGGGATCAGGAGTACGACCCAGAGACGGGCCGCGGGGTTGATCCGTTTCCTTTGACCATCGTGCGTCGCTTTCCCCGAGGCTCTGGCACTTGGAACTTGAAGGCGTCTGTCAATTCAGACGATTCAAATGATACCGCACGAGCACGGCGGGTGCCGAAAAGAGGCGGTGACACGACAGGTTTCTGTTCAGCATGTTTGTTCGCCCTGCCCCATGTGCCCATCGTACTCGGCAGTCCTGGGCCATCTCGAACGGTTCCTCTCAGCCCGTCATGCTTCGGCGCTCACTTTTCGGAGGTCTCGGTGATGCCATTGTTCAACATCGCAGTGGAAACTAGGACGCCACCGATCAAGGGGCCCATTTGCGCAAGCATACGTAAGAAGTTTGCCCGGCCGTCGGTCATCGAGTCGGCGATCATGGGCAACACGAAGGAAACCAGGCCAGTGCAGGCCCAGAAAGCGGCATTCTGAGCGATGAGTCGATTCTTTGCTGTCTTGAGCATTTGCCTGCCGAGAGTGAAAGTGAATCTGGTTGGGAGGAAAGCAAATATATCCGCTGCAAGTTGCCACGTTTCTGGTTTTCCTCCCTCGCAAGCATGGTTGCTTGGCATTGATCCGCCCGAAGCGATTGGTCACCGGTCGTAGCGGATGGATCGCGTCGTTCCATGTCGGAAACCGTCGGAAGGTGTCGTCGAGCGACGCTACTGCGTCGCCTCGCTATTCATCGTGAACAACGATTCAATCCATCGACGGTCATCCTCACTCAGCTCTGCTGTACGGACCTTGTCGTAGGCCTCGATCTCCCACAGCGTGCCTGTGTAGGAAAAGTGTTGCAGGCGAGTGTCGTCGCGATAAAGGTCGATCGATTTATCCGAGAGATGGGCGGGAAGTGTATGCCAATAGGTCTTCCATTTCGCGCCGCTGTAGATCGAACGCAGCCGGTCCATTGACGCGTCGTCCGTCAAGCGAATCATCGAATCACCGATGGTAACTTCAACGGCGTTCGCCTGGGAAAAGGAATCCATCCATGCTGTGTCTGGCTGACCAGGAAGGCCTTGGCAGCCGACAATCAGCAGGAGTGCAATCGCAATGAAATGCGATCGTCTGCAGCGGTCCGGTGATCGAAGTGAACAGTACGCCGCAGTGGGAGACCGCGTGAAATCGTGCCAGGTTCCCTCACACGCATCGCGCGAATCGATGTCGAAAGCTGAATCTCTATTCAACAATTTCGTCCCATTCGACTATCGTTTTGATTGACGGATCTCGTTGCAGAAACGCCTCGATAACTGGGGCAAAGAGATCAGCTGATTCGACGTTGTAGTGGTTGGCTTCGAAGACTTCGTCCCCAATCTGTACGACGACACCGATCGTGAGTTCTCCGCGGTCTGAGTCCGCTCTGCGCACACAAAGGAGATCCGAGGAGCCATCGAATGAACGGCTCAAGATCACTTTGGGCCGTTGATCCTCATCCTGCCAATTGATCGACGCGAGTCTCTCCTTGATCGTATCGATGTCGGGATTCTCCACAGCAGGTTCACTTTCCCACTCTCGCTCGGTCGCCGAGAAGCTTGAAATGCCAAGGAGCAGTCGGTCGCTTGTCACAACAGAAGACGAAGAGGTTGATTCGGATGTTGCCGAAATGAGGGAACTCGGTGCCGGATCGGATCCGCAGCCTGGCATGCACAGCAAAACGGCAATCAACAAACCGTACTTCAAGTCAATCCGAGAGGTGATCATCATTGGAATACGACGTCCTGGGGATGGCTAGCTCGGGCTGATTGTACGCAACGTTGCGTCATGGAGTCGCGGTCGATTGCTGGAATTTAAACTCACCCTGCGGATCGTCAGGGCGCACGTCATGGATGCGGGATTCGTCTCCAC
>JBPCVD010000769.1:0-4401 GCA_051010815.1 Rubripirellula sp. | reverse complement strand
GGATGCGGTAGAGGAACCCGTGGCTGACGAGAAGCATGCGCAGGAGGCGGATGCGGGCGTTGAGGACTCGAAGGAGTCCGAAGCGAAGAAACCCGAGTCGCTGTACTTGCGCGTTCAAGAGAGTGACGAGAGCAAGCCGCGTGCCTTGCAAACGGCCATCGTTCGCTACAAGGGCAAGGCGGACACCCCGTACGCTGGAAAGATCGTTGACCTCGTGGGCGTCGTTCACATTGGTCAAAAGGAATACTACGAAGATCTCAACAAGCGTTTGTCCAAATATGATGCCGTTCTTTACGAGCTTGTCGCGCCGGACGGCACGCGGATTCGGCCCGAGGATTTGCAGAAACGGCGATCTGTGATTGCGTCGATGCAGTCGGGCATGAAGGACATGCTGAATCTTGAATACCAGTTGGAGCTGATCGACTACCTCGCTGAGAACTTCAAGCACGCTGATATGAGTCCAGACGAATTCGTCGAGGACCTTGAGCGTCGAGGTGATAGTGTTTGGAAGATGATGGCCCGAATGATGGGTGCTGGCCTCGCTTCCTCGTCAGCCAATGGGGGTGACATGGGAATGCTGATGGCATTATTCAGCGACGACCGTTCCAAGCGGATGAAACAGGCAATGGCCAAGCAGTTGGTCGATATGGAGCTGGTGACCGCTGGAATGGATGATGAAAACGGGGAAAACACGATCATCAAAGGGCGCAACGCCAAAGCATTCCGGATCCTGAAGGAGGAGCTGGACGCAGGCAAGGACAAGGTCGCAGTCTTTTACGGCGCCGGACATCTGCCGGACATGGCTTCCAGGCTGGAGGAAGAGTTCGGTATGAAGTCGAAGAAGACGACTTGGCTCGACGCCTGGGATCTGACGCGAAACTAACGCAAAGAATCGTTCATCAGCTAGCCAGGAGAAGCGTTCATAGTCGGGCGTTGCGGTTGTCTGTCGGCACCCTTCGCTCGCTTGGCGAAGTTGTGATCCGTCAACGTCAGGCTCGGCCAGTCGCAAGCGGCACGCTCAAGTCGCGCACCTCGATGTGGGATCCCACTTTCCGAGAATCGTTGCCACGAAACGCTCGCTAGCTGACGGTTTGCATTCCGTCCAAGAGGGCCGCAGCCGCGTCGCTTTTGTTTAGCACGTAGTAGTGGATGCCAGGGACTTCCTGTGCGATCAGATCGACGGTTTGATCTCTCGCGTGCTCCACACCGATTTTGAATTGTTCTTCCGCGTCCTCGGTCGCATTCATCGCAGACTCCAGCGAATGTGGAATGGATGCTTTGCACATGTTGGCGATTCGGGCGGCTTGTTTGTAATTCGTAACGGGCAAGATGCCGGGCACGATCGGAACTTCGATGCCGACCTTCAGACAGCGGTCGCGGAATCGAAAGTAGTCAATGTTGTCATAAAAGAGTTGAGTGATCACAACGTCTGCGCCTGCATCAACCTTGCGTTTCAGGTTATCCAGGTCGGTTTGAGCGTCGACCGCCTCCTGGTGGACCTCCGGATAGCCGGCGACTGCGATCCCGAAGTCGAACTTGGAGCGGATGAGTTCCACCAGCTCGTTGGCGTAGCGAAGTCCCCCGTCCACGGCCTCGAAGTGGTCCGATCCCTTCGGCGGATCTCCTCGCAGTGCGACGATGTAGTCGACGCTGTCGTCGGATGCCTGGCCGAGATAATCCTCGAGATCCTCGACGGTGGCATTGACGCAAGTCAAATGCGAAGCGACTGGCAGGTTGGTGATTTCGCGAACCTTGCGAAGTACATCCAGAGTGGTGCCTTGTGTCGATCCGCCGGCGCCATACGTGCAGGTGAAGAAAGAAGGCTGGAATTGCTGAAGTCGCTCAACATTTTCGCAAAGCGTCTTCAATCCTTGCTCTGTCTTTGGCGGAAACAGTTCAAACGAAATGGCGCATCGCGAAGTCGCGTAATGGGACGCGAGACTCATGGAATACCTAGGGGATCAATGGAATGGAGATCGGGCTGGTGAATGCCCGCAGGTGCAGTTTACACGGTGTTCGCAAAGATGCGACGGCGCTGGCGTAGGATGGCAAATCGGGGCCGGCCCAACGCGTAGGGTGGGACCCGGCCGTTCCGACTCGGGTTCACCAAAAATCTGGCTGTCCTTCATCGGAAATTCTTTCGCGGAGCATTTGCTCGGTTTCCAACCCGAGAGCCCGCGAGAATTGTGCGTCGATGACCTCGTGTGGCTATTCGGACTCAGGGCGGTTGGCTCCCGGCCATGCCTTTGGATCGGTTCGACCCGACACGACTACGCCCTTCTGATTCCAGCCCAAATAGGCAGTGACACTCGCGGGGCAGTAACGAAGCGTCAAACCGCAGCGGCGTCGATCGCTGTCATTGGGAGCCGATCCATGAACAAGCAGGTCGCTGTGGATCGAAATCTGTCCTGCCCGCAGAGGCGTCAGTCGGTGGGCGCCGTATTGTTCCGGGTTCGCTACTGACTGGTCGAGCACGTTCCCGTCGTCGCTATCGCTGACATCAAAGTCGATCAAACCGTGCGTTTGCGATCCGGTGTAGACCTCCATGCAGCCGTTCGCCTTGTCGGCGTCGTCGATCGCCAGCCAGACCGTCACGGCCTTGGTGGGTGTCAGCGGCCAATAGCTACAGTCCTGGTGCCAATCCACGCTCTTGCCATCGCCTGGCAACTTGCAAAAAAAGTGTGATCCCCAGCCGACAACGTCCTCGCCCAACAGGTCGGCCGCGTAGCGAACGATGGTCGGGTGCGTCAGCATTTCCCAGACCCGAGCATGCTTGAGATGGGCGCTGCTGATCGAGTAGCTGTCGCGTCCCTCCGCAATCGCGTCGGCCAGAAGCCGATCAAAATAGACTCGGATGTCGTCGATCTCACCCGAATCATAAACGTCCAACGGGCCTAGGTAGCCGTCGCGATTCCAGTTCGCAATTTGTTCGTCTGTCAGCAACTGGGGGGATTCATTCTCGGTCGGAAAGAACCGAATGTCTCGTTCTACCGAAGCGATGGACTTTCGGTCAGGAATGATGGCGAATTCTGTCGGAGGTTGCATATTGGCAATTTAGGAGAGGAGCGGCGATTTGGCTCTAGGTCGCGATCGGGCGTTCGGAACACATTCGAGGGGTCGGTCCCGAGCAAGGCGTCGAATCGACCACACGTCAGGTGCATCGATCGGCAAGTCTGCGTGCTCGATCGGCACATCGTGTCAGCAAGCCTCGGCCGATGGCATCAGAACGGCTCGCCAAAATGGGAGGCGAAAAACAATCCGCTCTTGCGTGAAACAGCAACCGTTTCGTAAGTAACGAACCGCAGAATTGTATCCGGAGTGATCCGTTTTTGGCAGTGTTGCGACGCCAAAATCACTCGGAAGCCACGCTATCCGCCCGGTTCCGCTATGGGAACTGGGGGAACCTGAGGTAGGAGAGACAAGTGTCAAACGAACAATCCACTCAGATCACAAAATGGATTTCCCAGCTCGCGAGTTCCCCGGATGAGCAGATTGACGTGCTCCGCCAGCTTGCGAGGCAGGAGGACGTTTGCGGCATCACGGTGCCGGTAGTGGCGTTGGCCGGTAGCAGCGATGACGAGGTTCGTATGTGGGCATCGGAGGCTCTCGAATCTGTCGTTCAGCCTCAAACCAGCGAAATCCCTGCACTGATCGCCCAAGTAGAAGATCCGGACGACGGGGAAGTCTGTTATTGGGCGGCCACGATGCTCGGACGACTTGGCGCCGAGTCGGCCTCGGCCGTCGACGCGTTGGGTCGGTGTCTTGCCGATTCCATGTACTTGCCGGCTCGCGAACGCGCGGTTTGGGCGCTGGCTCAGATTGGATCGGACGCCGTTTCCGCGACGGACGCACTGGCGAGTGCCGTCGCTAACGGGCCGGCGCGGCTTAGTCGACTCGCCAGCGATGCATTGAAGGCCATCAACGGCGGTGACCCGTCTCAAGAGGCAGCAGCCTAAAACCCGGTCCCGTGGATCGTTTTTTTCGGAGAACAAGGCGTCAATGACGCGTCTCCACAACTGTGGTGCATCGGCAAGGAGGCCGAGATGGGAAAACTCTTCGGCCGTAAACGACGATCGCGTCCCAAGTCTGTCTCAACGAACATTCCATTCGTTCGGTTCATCGGACCGATTGTCAGCATCGGTGGGTTCTTGGCCGTGATCGGCTTGGTTGTGACCGGCCAGGTCGACCTGTCATCCTTCGATCTGGGTGGTTCGCCAACGGCATCCGGAAGCGGGGTCGTGGGTGTTGCGATTGAACCGGTCAGTTTGACACCGTTGATGGAGAAGTCGGGCGAGTCGATCACAATTGCCACGTTCAACATTCGTGGATTCGGGCCTGAGAAGTCTTCCGACCAAGGTGTGTTGTCCGTACTTGCGAGCGTGGTTTCTCGGTTCGACGTGG
>JBPCVD010000768.1:0-5387 GCA_051010815.1 Rubripirellula sp. | reverse complement strand
AAGACTTTTATCAATTTGCTTCCTTCTTTGCGGACATCAAGGAACGTGGCTTGTATGCAGGTGCCAACCGGGACGGTGCGTGGGGGCCGACCATCCGTGTGCCTGATGATCAACTCGATGATCTCGTTGAGCCGGTCGATTTGCGCATCGCGGAGTTGGATGAGGCGTATCAGGCTGCGGACATTGTTGATTCTCTCGAAGCGTGGGAGGCAGGACTTACGGATGAAGCTTCGTTATGGGAACCATTAGTTCCTGGGTCGCTTTCGGCGTTGCACGAGACGGTGTTGACGAGCCAACCTGACCACTCGGTCCTCGCCTCAGGGCCTGGCGGCGACACCAACACCTACACGGTCCAGTTTCCGGAGCACACGCAGGAGGTACGTGGCATTCGGATCGAAGTGTTGCCGGACGATACCTTGCCGGCCAAGGGCCCAGGACGCGCGGGGAACGGGAACTTCGTGATCAGCGAAGTGAAGCTTGCTCTGACGAACGCAGATGGCGAGTTGGAACCACGGAAACTCGTCAATGCCAAGGCGACCTTTGAACAGGCCGATGGGAAGAACAATCCCTACAACGGTTGGAAGGCTGCCGCTGCAATCGATGGTGATGTCAAAGGAAGCACTTGGGGTTGGGCGGTGATGCCGCAAGCGGGAACCGTCAATGTTTGGATCGCAGACTTGGAGACTCCGTGGAATCCTAAACAGCCGACCCAACTGACGCTGACCATCGAGCAAAACCATCAGAACCCAGGGCATACGTTGGGGCGTTTCCGCGTCTCGGTGACTTCTCAGCAGACGGCATTCGATCCGCGGCGTGGTTTGCCTGACGAGATTCTTGCGATCCTCGACACCGCAGGTGACATGCGAACCGAGTTGCAGCACGAGCAGTTGACGAAATACTTTCGTTCGGTGGCGCCCGAATTGGAGGACTTGAGAAACAAGTTGGCGGCGGCTAAGAAGGAACGTGACGGAATCGAAAACTCACACACACGCACCACGCTAATCACAAAGGCAGTCGAGCCACGCGAGATGCGAGTCCTGCCACGCGGCAATTGGATGGACGACAGCGGTGTTGTCGTATCGCCCGGCGTGCCCCATTTCTTACCGCAGTTGAAAATCGACGGTAGAGCGACGCGTCTTGATTTGGCTGAATGGATCGGATCGAAAGAGAATCCGTTGACCGCGCGTGTCTTCGTGAACCGGCTATGGAAGCTTCTTTTTGGAACGGGACTGACAAAGGTCTTAGATGACATCGGTTCGCAGGGCGAGTTTCCGTCGCATCCAGAATTGTTCGACGCTTTGGCGATTGAATTCGTCGAAAGCGGATGGGACGTGAAGCACATGATTCGGTTGATGGTCACTTCGGAGACCTACCGTCAGTCCTCCCTTCCGCGGGATGATCTTGGTGATACTGATCCCTACAACCGCAGGTTAGCACGACAGTCGCGATTTCGGTTGGACGCCGAACTTGTGCGGGACAATGCCCTGGCCGTCAGCGGCTTGTTGGTCGATGAAATCGGCGGTCGAAGCGTCAAGCCGTATCAGCCGCCCGGTTTGCTTCGCCACTTAAATTTCCCGAAGCGGAAGTACAAAGAAGATGACGGTGGAAATCAGTACCGCCGCGGTGTCTACACGCATTGGCAGCGTCAGTTTTTGCATCCGGCGATGAAGTCCTTTGACGCCCCGGCGCGGGAGGAGTGCACCGCCGAGAGGCCGCGTTCCAATACGCCGCTGGCGGCGCTCGTGTTGTTGAACGATCCTTCCTACGTTGAAGCGGCTCGGGTTTTCGCCGAACGATTGCTTCAGAAGGGGCCAGCATCGGATCGCGAACGAGTGGACGAGATCATTCGACAAGCTTTGGGACGGAACCCTAAACCGCAGGAGGTCGATATTCTTGTTTCGTTGATCGCGGCGCAACGCACCCGGTACAAGTCCAACCCGGAGGCAGCGGCCGAACTGGTTTCGGTTGGCCAGCGCCCCGTTCCTGATTCGATGGACGCCGTTGAACTCGCTTCACTGCTTGCAGCAACGAGAGCTGTGTTCAACATGCATGAGTTCATTACAAGAAACTAGTCTGCTATCACCCCGCCTTCCCGATGGTCTTTTGACTCACGGCAATCCTGACATGAACAACAGTCTCGCATCTCAACTTTGTCGACGTACGTTTCTGCGACAGGGCTCCTACGGAATTGGGGCCGCGGCTTTGGGGGCGATCCTGGATCCATCCAGTCTCGTCGCACGTGATTCGAATGCCGTGGAAGTTCCCAAATGGGACGGTGTGTATCCCGTCGTGCCGGGAAAAGGGCGGATCAAACGCGTGATCCATCTCTGCATGGCGGGTGGACCCTCGCATCTCGAAACGCTGGATCACAAGCCAGCCCTTGCGAAGATGGATGGCAAGCCAATGCCCAAGTCTTACACCGAGGGGAAGCAAATCGCGCAGCTTCAAGGTCAGGCCAATAGCTTGAAGTGTCTTGCGCCTCAGCATCCCTTTCAAAAATATGGGAAGTCAGGATTAGAGCTCAGTTCGATTCTTCCCGAGATTGGTTCGATTGCAGATGATTTGTGTGTGATTCGATCGATGCAAACCGATCAAATCAATCATGACCCCGCGCACACGCTCATGAATACCGGTACTTCGATTCCTGGGCGTCCATCGATGGGCGCGTGGTTGTTGTACGGTCTTGGAAGTGAGTGCGACAATCTTCCGGGCTACGTCGTGCTGACGTCAGTCGGTGGCGGACAATCGCAACCCATTGCGGCGCGTCAGTGGCACAGCGGGTTCCTGCCTAGTCGATTTCAGGGGGTAGAGTTTCGGTCTCAAGGCGATCCTGTGCTCTACGTGAACAGTCCGAAGGGTGTCGACTTGAACAACCAGCGAGAAGTCATCCGTGCCGTTCAGTCACTCAATGACGTTGGCAACGCGACCTTTCGTGACCCTGAAATTGCGACACGCATCGCACAGTATGAGCTCGCATTCAAAATGCAAACGTCAACTCCTGAGTTGATGGATATCTCCTCTGAGCCGCAGCATATTCTGGACCTGTACGGGACGAAGGGTGCCGACGGATCGTTCGCGTCCAATTGCCTGCTGGCACGCCGATTGGCCGAACGAGGCGTGCGTTTTATTCAGCTCTATCATCGTGGGTGGGACCATCACGGAGGAATCAAAGCGGGAGCAAAGGTGACCGCAGATTTTGTTGACCGCGGAACGGCGGCTCTGGTCAAAGATCTGAAGCAGCGTGGGATGCTGGACGAGACTCTCGTCATATGGGGCGGCGAATTCGGTCGCACGCCGATGGCTCAAGGCTCCGGACGCGATCACCACATCATGGGGTTCTCCTGTTGGTTAGCCGGGGGTGGCGTGAAGCCGGGATTCTCCTGGGGCGAAACCGATGAACTTGGATACGAAGCGATCGAGAACAAGGTCCACGTCCACGACCTACACGCGACGATGTTGCATCTGTTCGGTATCGATCACACGCGATTGACCTACCGATTTCAAGGACGAGACTTTCGACTGACGGACGTGCATGGTCGAGTCGTTCGCGAAATCCTGGGCTGATCGCTTCCCCGGTTCCGGTACTTCAGGGCGTGGGTGGCAACCGCATCGGCTTGGAATCAGCCAATGTACTCGCGGGACGCTGCTCGCTTCCCGCGATTGCTTCGTTGCCGAGCGTCGTCGTGGCGTGTTTCGCCAAGGCACGCATCTTCTTCAGGATTTCGGGCTGCTGCCGTGTAAGATCGACCCGTTCCTTCAAGTCGGTTCTCAGATTGACGAGTTTCCCCGGCCGGCCTATGCCTACGACATTGGTGTCACTCCAGCGCGGAAAGGTCTGCTCGAGCGGTAGATGCCATTTCCAATCGCCCCAACGGATCGCCTGCAATTGTCGCCGTCGATAATAGTAGAAAGCCTCGTAAGGTGATTCCGTGCCACTCGCTGCGGTCAGAATGTCGGTGATGTCATGACCGTCGATCTCATCGTTTGGAAGTGCGGCATCGCACCAGTTGCAGAGTGTTGGAAGGATATCCATCGTTGTGGCGAGCTGTCGAGCGACCGCACCACTTGGGATGCGTCCCGGTAGTCGCGCGATCATGGGGACTCGCATGCCACCTTCCATTGTTGATCCTTTGTTGCCGCTCAGGGGAGCATTGGAGCCACCATTTCGACCATTGGATCCGTTGTCGGATGTGAAGATCACGAGCGTGTTGTCGGACAAGCCGCATTGCTCGAGGCAATCCATCAGCCTCCCGGTGGACCAATCGATCTCTTCGACGGAATCGCCGTAGCGACCGTTGCTGCTTTTGCCACGGAATGCGTCCGACGCGTGGAGCGGCAAATGTGGGAAGGTATGAGGCAAATAAAGAAAGAACGGATCGTCGCGATGCGATTCGATGAACGCAACCGCTTGCTCGGTGTAACGTTTGGTGAGCGTCGCTTGATCGGCAGGAGCTTCGATCACGCGTTGTTGCTTCACGAGGGGCAGCGGTGGGTCCCCGCGTCCTGCCTGTTGCATGTCATTGGAGTAGGGGATCCCGAAGTAGAAATCAAACCCGTGTGCCGTGGGCAGGTGTTCCGGTTGATCGCCCAAGTGCCACTTGCCGATACAGGCTGTCGCGTAACCAGCCGATCGCAATGTTTCCGGCAGCGTGACCTCCTGTGGATTCAATCCGCGCCGACTTCTCGGAATCAGAACCCAATGGCCTGTGGAGTCCTCGTGCAAGCCGACGCGTCGTGCGTAGCAACCGGTCATCAGACTGGATCGCGAAGGAGTGCAAACTGGACTGGAGGAGTAGAAGTCGGTCAGGCGAACGCCCTGGTCTGCAAGACGATCGATGTTGGGAGTTCGATTCTTGGTTGATCCGTAGCAGCCTAAGTCGCCATAACCGAGATCATCACAGAAAATCAGCACGACATTGGGGCGTTCGTCCGCTGTCACCCGACGTGGCGCCGTCACCATAAGGGTCAGTAGCGTGATCGAGCCGAGAATGACGAACGTTGATCGCATCGGAGGTCTCTGAGTGAAAGTCGGGAGGACATCCACACAATCTAGCAGGTGCCGCTAGGTACGGATTTGCGAACATCGGCAGGTTCGTGTCGCCGATGGGCGAAGAAAGGATCGGTCGCGAGGAGGAGAATTGCGACCGTCGTGCGGCAAGTTTCGTGACGGGGTCAGGGACAGCCGAATTAGCAGCGGACGAGGATCGAAGGCGTTAGCGTTTTCGGTATTCGTTCTTCTCCTTGTCCTTCTTCTCTTTATTGCCAAATTTTTCAACGTAGATCTTCTTGGCCTCGTCTTGGGTCATCCCTTCGCGACTCTTCAAGATGGCCTGATAGTTTTCATACGCCTTTTTTCGAGCCTCCATCTTGTCGATGGCCTCTTGAGA
>JBPCVD010000767.1:0-4752 GCA_051010815.1 Rubripirellula sp. | reverse complement strand
AACTACGGCACGCCACCTCCTCCTCCACCACCTGCACCGGAGGATGGCACGAATGGTGGAGAGAACCATGACGGCACGCCACCGCCTCCTCCTCCACCACCTCCGGCACCCGCGCCTGTGCAGGGTGACGGGCCTGTTGGTGATCCGGATGGTGGAGATCCGCCACCACCTCCTCTCGGAGGAAACGAGGACGGCGGACGTGAGCGTCGCGGTGGCCTGAGCCTATTGGCCGTGGATGAAGTGCTCGCAGAGATAGGCCGAGCTTGACCGCTAGCCCCGACGGTGTGCCACGCAGAGTCCGCAATTCGCGGCTCCTGCGTGGCGGCCGTTCCCGTGTGATGAGTCTTTCTTTCGGCCGACTCACGATCAGAGATTCGGTGATCGACTTTACTGCGACGTCGCAACGATTGAGCGTGATGATCCCGGGCAGGCTAGACTAAGCAGAGTTGCAAGGACGTTCATGCAACACTCACGGGCTAGCTTCGGTTGATTTGGGAGTCGTGTCGTGGCATCAGACGATCAAAGATCCAACGCATCTCCCAGCGACCCGCAAGCCAGCGATCCGCAAGTCAGCGACGCACAAGCTGACGACGCTAATGTTTCCGCCGACGCCAAGAACGTGGTCGAGTCTTTTGCCGATGACCATGGCGTGCTCGATGCGGTTGTCCCGGAAGCGCTTGCAGAAAAAGTAAAGGCGACGAGCCGGTCGGGTTCCAAACCGGATGCGTCTTCCAAGAAGAAGAAACGAAAACGTTTTCGGGCACCTCGTAGTCGTGCCGCGCGGGTCACGATTGCCTTTGCTCAAGTTGTCGGCGTTTCGTATGTTGCGCTGCTCGTCGCATTGGTCTGTCTCGAGAATCGGTTGGTGTATCCCGGCGCCTACTTCAGCGACGACAACAGTTACCCTGTAGCCGGATCCTTCGGAGTCGAGAAGGTCGAGTATTCTTCCGAGGATGGCACGCCGCTGAAGGGCCGGCTACTTCATCGCGAGGGTAGTTCGGAGTACCTGATCTTCTTTCACGGGAACGGATCAAAGGCTCGCTGGCTCGATGGTCAAGCCGGAGCTTTGTCCAACGCGTTTGACGCGACCGTGCTGCTGGTGGAGTACCGGGGCTACGAAGATGATGCAACTCCGAGTGAAAGTTCGGTGCTTGCAGATTGTCGGGCAGGCCGAGAATTCTTGTGCGACAAATATCAGTGTCGACCTGAAGATATCATTTTGTATGGCCGGTCACTTGGCGGAGGCTGCGCCGTGGCGATGGCATCCCGGGGCGGAGCGAAAGCGCTTGTCTTGGACCGGACGTTTGATCGGCTGGTGGATGTCGCAGGTGACAAGTATCCGTTTGTGCCCGTGAGTTTCTTGATGCGAAATCGATACGACTCTGTCGCCAAATTGACCGTGTACGACGGACCCTTGGTGATGCTGCATGGGGATGCTGATAAGTTGATTCCAGTCGAAAATGCACGGCGTCTATACGATTCAGCCGGCTGCACGCCGAAGCAATGGATTGAAGTCCCGGGTCTCGGGCATAACGACGCTTTGGCTTCGACCGACCTACAGCAGATTGTGAAAGCAGTCCAGCAATCGACGCAATCGGCCGGATCCAACGAAGAGGCTGCTGCGAGCTCGCAGCAACCGGTCGACGATGACGACAACGTACGCAATCTCTAGAGTTGAGCCGACAACCCAAACGCCGGCATCCAAAAATCCGCTGGCGAAGTGCGCGCCGACGATCTTGCATCGCCTTGATCGGCGATCGGATTCGCTAACTTTGCGGTGATTCGGCGACGATCGTCTTTAGCGTCTCGATCAGCGCCTCCGGGGCGTCGTGGGAGTAGGCGACGTTGGTTGATTCGCGTGAAGCCAAAGTCTTGACCTGGCAACAGGCGTCTTGCCATTCATTGCCGCCGGCGATGATCGCGGAAGTGAATCCTTTCTGAGACGCGTACTTCAGTTGTACGCCCAGTTTCTTTGCTTCCGGATAGACTTCTGTTCCAATGCCTGCTGACCGCAGGATGGCTGCCATGCGCAGGTAGTCGTCCCGGAAGTCGGCGTCAAAGTAGGCGATGATGACAGGGGCGGGCGTCGATGCGCTGGGAAGCAACTGCAGTTCTTCCATCGCGGCGAGTAAACGATCGAGTCCGAGTGACGCGCCGATGCCGGGCAAGTGCTGCTTGGTGTAAAGGCCCGCAAGATTGTCGTAGCGGCCTCCGCTGCAAACGCTACCGATCGCTGGCAAGTCGTCGAGAGTCGTCTCGAAGATCATGCCAGTGTAGTAGTCAAGACCGCGCGCGATGGAGACGTCGACTTTAAGCCGCGATGCCGGAACGCCGGATGCAATCGCACCTCGATAAACTTGAGCAAGTCGCTCGATGCCCTCGGCTGCCTTGGCGTTTCCGCCGGTGATCTCCGGGAGACGCTCAAAAACAGATTCAGCCGTTCCATCACATTCGGCCAGCGCCAGGACGGCGTCCGCCTGCTCGCCACTGATTTCCGCGACACGGCACATTTCCGCGGCTGTCTTTTCACGACCGATCTTCGTCAACTTGTCGAGGCTGCGAAGCACAGGGACCGTCTTTTCGGACAGCCCCAGCTGTTCCAGCAAGCCGCTCAACACGACACGGTTGTTAATGCTGATGGTGAAGCGGTCGAAGCCGATCGTTTCCAGAAGATTGTTGATCACGGCCACTGCTTCGATATCGGCCAGCACGGATTCCGTTCCGATGGTGTCGAAGTCGCACTGAACGAATTCGCGATAACGGCCCGCTTGAGGATTCTCTCCGCGCCAAACCGGAGCGATGTGGTAACGCTTGAATGGCGTGCCGAGCGTGTTGATGTGTTGTGCTGCGAACCGGGCGAGCGGGACCGTGAGGTCGAATCGCATGCCAACATCGCGACGACCGTTGTCCTGAAATCGATAGATCTGACGGTCCGTTTCATCGCTCCCTTTTCCCGTCAGGATTTCAAGATGTTCGAGTACGGGCGTATCGATGGGGGCGAACCCGAATGACCGGAAGACCTCACGCGCGGTCTGCATCATTTGCTCGCGCGGGATCATGACCGAGGGCAGATAGTCACGAAAGCCCTTCAGCGTGCGGGGTTGAATCAACGACATGAGCGATTGGGAGAGGATGGGGGCGAAGCGTCAGCGACGACTCCGACGCGCGACAAAACTAAGAGGCGTGTCAACGAATCAGGTTCGCCGGACGCGCGATCTAAACAACGCGTCCGAAGATATCCGCTCAATCTTCCAGATCTGACGGCGATTACGCTAGGGGCAGGGCCGTCGGCTTACGGCTTCTGAGGGCATGGCGATCGTCGAGATCCGATTCTGGGAACTGTGGCCCAAACAGGGCATCCGCGTATTCATCGATTTGCTCCGGTGTTTCGAAGTATTTTTCGTAACACCAGTCGTCCTCAAATTCACACTCATCGGTCGTGTAGTCTCGGCAGATCTGCGGTCTTGTCTCGTAGATTCCGCACCGGTAGTCGCTTTGAAGGTGCTTGCAGGTCGTATGAACCAGCAAGTACCAGTCGTCGTTGTCCACGAAAACGGTGGCTCGGTCGTGCAGCAAGTACCACCGCATGAAGTCGAAATCGCGACGATTGACCGGTTCGTCAATCGCAAGGGCGAAGTAGTGGCAACACTTGGCGGTGCAGTAATCACAGAGATTCGCCGTTTCCGGCAATTGACTACGTCGACGCTTGGTCGGGGGAGCAATGGCAGACACGGGCGGGCTCGAGCTTTCGGGAACGATCGACCTGGATAACCAGACCTGATTAGGATTCGCGGAGCCACCTACGTTAATAAAGCCTCGGCGGGAGAAAACCCCTGAGGCGGGAATTCGTCGGCCCTGCACGACATCTTCGCGGTCCGGCAGGCGGGCTCGGCAAAATCGCTGCCAAGACTCACAATGCAGCTTCGACAAGACGAGGAAACGTCGACTGGAGTCGGGTTTGTGGCCTGGCCGTCGTCCGCAACGCGAAGCGTGACTGAGCATGGGAGAACATTTGTGGAAGTTGTGATCACAGCCCTGGGGCCGGACAACGTCGGGCTTGCCGATCCCATCATTCACCATGTGACGGCTCGTGGGGCGCGAATCGCCGAAATACAGATGTACGACCATGACGAAGAACATCTCTTTGCCATGCTGTGCCGGATCGATATCGATCCAACTGAATTTGAGCCGTTGGTGGATGCCATGCGCCAGATCGGGGAGCACACCTCATTGGCGATACGCGTTTGGAGCAGTGAGTCACGATCCAAGCGTCCGCGAATCGCCATCTGCGGCACCTTTGTCGAGCACACGCCGCGCGCGGTGTTAAAAGCGATCGCAGATCAAACGATCGACGCCGAAGCCGCGGTACTGATTTCGAATCGCACCAAGCTTGCGTCTTTGGCGGAGGAGTACGGCGTTCCGTTTCGAATGATTGGAGATGATCGCGGCGTTGCCGATGACGACTTGATGGTTCAGACCTTGGACGAATTCGATGTCGACTACGTGGTTCTTGCTCGCTACATGAGAATTCTGCCGGCTCACACCTGTTGGCAGTTCGCGGGTGGAAGAATCATCAATTTGCATCATGGACTGCTGCCCGGGTTCCCGGGCTTTCGCCCGTACCATGATGCCTACAACGCCAGGATGTTGACCTTTGGCGCTACTTGCCACTTCATCATTCCGGAACTGGATGCTGGAAACCAAACGATCAACCAGCGAACGTTTTCTGTCGCGCCGGGCACTCCGCTGGAC
>JBPCVD010000766.1:0-3012 GCA_051010815.1 Rubripirellula sp. | reverse complement strand
AATGCTTCGGAAAACACCGAACAAAATGTTCGTCGGGGACTTTAAAACTTATTGAATTCACAAGTGCATCAGCAAATCGTCGATGCCGCGAAATCACTAGAATCGCGCGAAGAACACACCCACTTGCTAGATCTCCAGGCAGCACCTGCCTACACGTTGGGCATTAAGATCGGCTTGATTGTTACTGGGGTCAGGACAAGTCAAATAGAATTGCGACTAAAGCGGATTCTCGGACCCGCGATGCAGGATCAGGGCAAAACGGCACGCGGATTGCCCTGTCAGTTCGTTTTCGCATGAAATGCGTCTGATGAACGGACCACTCAGACATTCATACGAACGGACTACAAGGAATTCGACTCATCATTTCTGATCCAAAATTCGAGCTTGAGCGATCACCACGTGACGCTTTCGGTTTGTCGACTTTAGTTGACATATGCGAACTGATTTTGCAGTCGCATGATCTCGACCAAACGCTTGCAAACATTGTCCACCTCGTCGCGTCGCGGATGCGAACAGAGGTCTGTTCGATTTATCTATTGGAGGGCTCCGAACTGCAGTTGCGTGCAACCGAAGGCCTTGCCACCGATTCGATAGGCCACGTCACGCTTCAATTGGGCGAAGGATTGGTGGGGCACACCGGCCAATTAGGAGAAGTCGTCAATGTCCCTGAGCCGCAGCAGCACCCTCGCTTTCGCTATTTTGCCGAGTCCAACGAGGAACAGTTTCACTCGTTTCTCGGGATCCCGCTCAACGATCGAAAAAAACTGATTGGAGTGATGGCGATTCAGACGGTTGAACGACGCGACTTCCAACCGATCGAAATCGACACGCTCACCACCATCGCCTTTCAATTATCGACTGTAATTTCCAACGCTCGCCTCCTGGATTCCCTCGACCGCAATAGCGAGCCACCCTTTCCGGCCGACATGGCCTCTCCGCGCGAATGTCAGCCTGTGCTGCGGGGCGACGTATTGCAGGCAGGCGTCGCCTCGGCGCCCGCCTTTGTCATCGATGAAGCTTTTGGCGTTTCGGAAGTCGTGGATGACGATCCGTGCGAAGATCCCGAGATTGAGCGAGATCGACTCGATGGAGCACTCGAGAAAACGCGAGTCGAAACAATCTGTCTGGAAAAGCGGGTTGCGAATCAGCTTTCCGATGCTGATGCGGCGATCTTTCATTCCCACCTGATGATCCTGCAAGATCACAGCTTTCTCGAAAAGCTTGATCAGCAGATCAGTCTTGGCCGTTCGGCGAGCCAGGCCGTGAAAACCGTCGTGAGCCAGTACGTGGAAGCGTTTCGGGCTCTGGACGATCCCTACTTGCGTGAACGATCGGTGGACATGGAGGATATCGGAAAACGTATCCTGACATCCTTGTGTGGTTCGGGCGCAAATAAAATCGTGTTGACGCATCCCTGCATCCTTGTCGCTCAAGATCTGATGCCGTCGGAGATTGCGGCGCTCGATTTTCAGTGGCTACGCGGGATCGTACTGGAGACTTCGCAGTCCAACGGTCATGCAGCAATTGTTGCAAAGTCGATGGGGATCCCAACGCTGGTCGGAGTCAGCGGAGCCGTGCAACGGATCGAACCGGGTGCGCCCCTCATTCTCGATACAAACAGCGGTTGCTTGTACGTCGAGCCGGAGACGAGAGTCAAACAGGAATACCAACGACTGCAACAAGACAGCATGCTCAAGCAAGAGCAGTTGCAGGTCTACATGGACCGTCCGCCCGCGACCCAGGACGGCGAAGCGATTTGCCTGCGAGCAAACATTGGCATCTTCAGCGACGTTGACGTCGCCCGCCGAAATCAAGCCAGTGGCGTCGGTCTGTATCGGACCGAGTTTCCGTTCATGATGCGTTCCTCACTTCCGACACGCGAGGATCAATACCAGCTTTACCGAAGGGTGGTCGAGAGTTTTGAAGGCGAGCAAGTAACGATCCGAACACTCGACATCGGCGGCGACAAGCACCTTCCCTACCTTGGATTTTCGAAAGAAGAGAACCCCGCACTGGGAAGGCGTTCGGTACGCTTCTCGTTGGACCATCCGGATTTGTTCCGAACGCAAATCGAAGCGATCTTGATGGCATCGACGCACGGACCGGTGCGACTTCTGTTTCCGATGGTCACGAAGATCGACGAGCTTCGCGCCTGCCGTCAAGTGGTTCAGGAGTGTCGAGACAAGCTTACGGAGGAGGGCTGGGTGCTTCCGCAAGTTCCGCTTGGAATCATGATCGAGGTTCCCGCGGCAATCGCGATCGCAGATCACTTGGCTCGAGAGGCTGATTTCTTCGCGCTTGGTACGAATGATTTGATTCAGTACCTGCTCGCTGCCGATCGAGGAAACGCCACAGTTCGTGACTACTACGAACCCATGCATCCCGCCGTTCTGCAGTCCATCGCGCGCATGGTTGACGTCTCGAAGCGCACGGGGCGGGAACTTTGCTTGTGTGGAGAGATGGCCAGCGATCCGGGATACCTCGCGCTCTTGGTTGGCTTGGGACTCCGAGAGTTTTCCGTCGCGGCTCCTGGAATCCTGCGACTCAAGGCAACGCTTGCCCAATCTTCACTCAGCGATCTACAAAACCTCGCCGAGGGTGCGCTAGAATTGGGTGACAGCCAGCAGATCCGAGATCTGATCGACCGAACGATTCAATTCCCCGACTGACAGACACCTATCGCACCGATCCCAAGCCCATCGTGATTTCAAAACTCGTCTTCCACGTGCCGACCAAGTACAACAGACACCTTGGCAATCCGTGATGTCACACTCAATCCTCATCAAACCTTGCTCCAAAGTTACCGACCGTCATGCAGAGCCAGTCTTCCTTAGAGACCGACACCACGATGCACTCCTCTGTTTTGGACAGATATGACACGGAAGGCTTCTTTGATGAGATCGTCGACGAGTCCGGTATGCCGCGCCCAGATGCGCGTGCCCTGGTCGATTTGATCAGCCGTACGCCGGCAAGCGACCTGTTGCGTCGACAACGCACGATTGAACGTTCGCT
>JBPCVD010000765.1:0-10541 GCA_051010815.1 Rubripirellula sp. | reverse complement strand
GTCCTGCCCAGCAAGATTCCCAACTTGCTGATCAATGGTTCCGGCGGTATCGCGGTCGGGATGGCAACCAGCATTCCGCCTCACAATCCAACCGAGGTTTGTGATGCGGTGATCGCTCTGGTTGACGATCCCGATCTCACCAACGAGCAATTGATCTCGATTGTGCCCGGCCCTGATTTTCCGACCGGGGGAATCATCTGCGGCCGTTCCGGGATTTGGCGAGGTTACAAGACTGGACGCAGCACTGTCATCGTTCGCGCGAAGTGCTCGATCGAAGAGATGAAGGGGAATCGTTCGCGAATCCTCGTCCATGAGATTCCGTACCAGCAGACTCGTGATGGCGTCGTCAAGAAAATTGCCGAGCTGGTAAACGGGGACAAGATCAAAGGGATCTCGGGGATTCGTGACGAGAGCGACTTGAAGGAGCCCGTCCGTCTGGTGATCGAGTTGAAACGCGACGCCGATCCGGATGTCGTGCTGAATCAGCTTTATCAGTTCTCGCCATTGCAAACGACCTTCTCGATCATCTTCTTGGCGTTAGTGGACGGTAAGCCACGTGAGTTGACGCTGAAGGAAATGTTGACGGAGTTCATCCGGCATCGTGTCAACGTGATTCGACGGCGAACTCAGTTCTTGCTGAACCGCGCCCGACGTCGCAAGCACACGGTCGAAGGTTTGCTGCTGGCGCTGGCGAACATCGACGAAATCATCAAGACGATTCGGGAAAGCCGAACTCAGCCGGAAGCGAAAGAGCGTCTGATGGGGATCGAGTGCCCTGCGTCGATGATGCAGCGGGCCTTGGGAGACGAAGGATTTCAACAGTTCGTGCTGGAGCGTGGTGAATCATCCAGTTATTCGCTAACCAGTGTTCAAACCGATGAAATTCTGCGAATGAGATTGGGCCAGTTGGTCAATCTTGAGCAGGAGAAACTGTCGTCTGAGCATAAGGAATTGCTCGCCGAGATCAGCGATTATCTCGATATCCTTGGCAGCCAAGAACGCATCTACCAGATCATCAAAGACGACCTGGAGGAGATGAAGCGAAGGTTTGGTGATAAGAGGCGTACCGAGATTTCCCACGAGGAATTGGGGAACATCAATCTTGAGGATTTGATCACCGAAGAAACCATGGTGGTCTCACTCAGTCACCAGGGCTACATCAAGCGAACTGCCTCCAGCGTCTACAACACGCAGCGACGTGGTGGAAAAGGCTTGAAGGGAGCCAGGACTGATGTTGAAGATCCGATTCAGCACCTGTTCGTCGCCAGTACACACGCTTATCTGCTGTTCTTGACCACGGCCGGCAAGGTTCGCTGGCAGAAGGTTTATGACCTGCCCCAGCTTCCACGTGACAGCAAGGGCCGAGCGATTGTGAATCTGCTCAACCTGGAAAAGGAAGAGCGAATTGCAGAGTGCTTGGCGATTCGCGACTTTGACCAGGAAGGCTATTACGTGGTCATGGCCACGCGAAGCGGCTTGGTGAAGAAAACGCCTTTGGAGCAATACAGTCGACCCAAGCGTGGCGGAATCATCGCGATCAAGCTGCGTGAAGGTGATGAGTTGGTCGACGCAGCAGTCGTGGGGCCTGGTGATGAAGTCATCTTGGTCACCGCCAAGGGGATGGCGATTCGATTCCGCGAATCCGACGCACGACCAATGGGACGAAACACGTCCGGTGTGAAGGGAATCAACCTGGTTGGCGACGACCGAGTGGTTGGGATGGTGGTCGCCGATCCCGAAGACACTCTGTTGACGATTTGCGAAAATGGTCACGGCAAGCGAACGCCTTTCGGTCCCAATGCCTCTGACGGAGACGAAGACTCCAGCGAAGACGAAAACGTTTCGTCCGGGGCTCGCTATCGAACGCAGAAGCGAGGTGGTAAAGGACTTCGCGACATCCGTACGAGTGATCGCAATGGAGAAGTGATCGGCATCGCCCGCGTCAACAATGAGGATGAAGTCTTCATGATGACGGCGAAGGGTAAGTTGCAGCGGATCAAGGCGGCTGACATCAGCGTGATTGGAAGGAACACTCAGGGCGTTCGCATCATGAACGTCGATGATGGTGACAGTTTGATCGCCGTCGTGCGTGTTCCACCCGAAGAAGCCTCCGAAGAAGAGTTGGCTGCCGTCGCTGCTGAAGGAGATTCCGCTGAAGGTGATGCGGCGGCCAGTCCAAATGCTGGAGCTGGCCCAGACGCAGCTGCAGACGTCTCTGATGGAAGTGAGCCCGCAGGCGATTCCGATGAGGCATCCGACGAGGCCAGCGAGTAGCAAACGGCTGGCGTCTCAAGTTCTTGTGGTCTTGAGACGCGTCAGCTCGGGGCGGAGCTTAGGCAAGACCCTGGATCAGCGCGACTTGCGATCGCAGGCTGAATTAAGGCGATCGCGAGCCGCCCCAATGCGGGCGATTCACGTTCCCTCCTCTGCATTGTTGCGGGTCCGCAAAGAACCCGTGCTCAAAGGATCGGGGAATCCAAGTTCAAGGAATCTGGGCCCACGTCTCAATGAATTGGTGTTGAGGTTGCTGCCTTGGCGGTTGGGTGGCATTCGCTCGATTCGACAATCGACCTCCCCAATGCTTGAAACCAGAAGTCGGAAGCCACAAATCTAAATTAGGTCGGCCGTTACAAAGGTGTTACGCCGCGGGGCATGTTGAACGAATTCAATGAAGGGTGGCATTTCAGTCACGCTTCAGGAGTTCGTCATGTGGTTACGCCTTGCGACCGTCGGTACCGTCCTCTTCCTGATGCCTTTGGCATCCGTATTCTCCGAACTTTCCCAACTTCCTGTTCGCGAAGTGACGGTTTTTAAGGATGGGCACGCCTTTGTCGTACGGCGTGGGAACATGGAGGTTTCGACACAGGGGAGCGTTCGTTTAGGCAACTTGCCGCAGCCAGTGATGGGAACGTTTTGGCCGTTCGTGGATGACACGAAAGCTGTCTTGCAGTCGGTGACGGTTGGCGAACAAATCATTGAATCCCGCCAATCAGCGTTAACGGTGGAGGGGTTCCTGCGGGCCAATGTCGGCAAGCTTGTTAAGTTCCGCTACGACGGCGTGCTGGTCGAGGGGCGAGTCACTGAGATCAAACTTGGATCGGCACTTGTGATGATTGAAACCACACATGGCTACCGCATGGTGCCGATGGCGGACATTCGCAACTTGGAATTTGTCGAGCGGCCTAGCCAGGAGTGGTCGATCGAGCAGAAACAGCCGGTCCTGGAGATGCAATTGCAGTGGACGGCAGAGCCGCAACCGTCCGTGTCCGTCGGTATGTCTTACCTTCAACGCGGAATTCGCTGGATCCCTAGTTACCGCGTCGTGCTCGGTGATGACGGATTTGCAGACGTGCGGCTGCAAGCGACATTGATCAACGAGCTGGTCGATCTCGAGAACGCTGACGTTCGACTTGTCGTTGGCGTACCGTCGTTCTTGTTCAAGGAAACACAGGACCCTATCGGCGGCGCGGCGACGTTGTCGGCAGCTCAGCAGGGATTGTCACAATACTTCGACGATGGTTCGCAGGCGGCACGTGGTTTTAGCAACGCAATGGTGACTCAGGTTTCACGTATGGGAGAGCACCGCAATTCGATGATGGGCGGTCGATCAGCTCAGGGTGGGAGCTCGGTCGAGCCGTTCCCGGGTGACGAAGATCATCAGGGTGAGCATCATGTCTTCACGCTTTCGAAGGTCACTGTTCGACGTGGCGGACGTCAAGTTCATCAATTGGGGCGATGGCGTGTACCGGCAGAAGAGGTCTATCGGCTCGTGGTGAGCGCCATGCCTCCAGCGGAGTTGCGTCCCTATGGAAACTCCGAACAGGCGAATCGGCTACTCGAAATGATGCGTTCTCCCAAGGTGCATCGTTTGGTGCGACTCACCAACACGACTGACAGTCCCATGACCACTGCACCCGCATTGATCATCGATGGAGAGACCGGCCTCGTCGTCGCTCAGTCGATCATGACCTACGCCGCAGTTGGAAGTCAGGTCGACTTAGAGGTAACGCAGGCTGTCGATTTGCAGGTCTCTATCGTCGATCAGGAAACGGAGCGAACAGCCAATGCTCTTCGACACAACGGTGATGCATTCGCACAAGTCGACCTATCGAGCAGCGTGACGATCTCGAATTATCGTTCGAAAGAACTGAACGTGGAGGTCGTGCGAGAACTCTTGGGCGAGGTCGTGAAGGTTTCGAGTGATGGGGTTGCTTCGACACGGCCCTACGGTTCCCATCGGTATCGCCCGGCGTGGTACTGGTCGTACAGTTGGCCGGCCTGGTGGAACCAAATCAATCCGGCCGTTTCCGTCCGCTGGGACTTGAAGCTACCGCCGGGAAGGTCGGGGAAAGTTCAAGTCGATTGGCGATACCACTGGCGCTGAACGTGAAGCAATCGAATGTTTTGCCATGACTTCAAAAAGAAACCCGCCCTGCGAATCGCACGGCGGGTTTCATTTAAATTCAGTCGATGACACTTTCTCGCTCACGCATGACCCGGGAATCCCCGAGTCGAACGACGTGTCCATGGCGAACGCACTTGGCGGGCCATGGTTAGCAGGCGACTACGAGATGCGTGCGACGAGGTCGAGCACTTTGTTGGAGTAACCCCATTCGTTGTCGTACCAGGAAACAACCTTGACGAACGTGCCGTCGAGTTGGATGCCAGCGCCGGCGTCGAACACCGAAGTGCATGACTCGCCACGGAAGTCCGTCGCGACGACTTTGTCTTCGGTGTAACCAAGGACACCTTTCATGCTGCCTTCGGAAGTGTCTTTCATCACTTTGCAGATTTCTTCGTAGGTCGCTTCCTTGTCGAGTTCGACCGTCAGGTCGACCACCGAAACATCGGAAGTTGGTACGCGGAAGGCCATGCCGGTCAACTTACCGTTGAGTTCGGGAATGACTTTGCCAACAGCTTTTGCAGCACCGGTGCTCGAAGGGATGATGTTTTCCAAGATCCCACGGCCACCACGCCAATCCTTTTTGGATGGGCCATCGACCGTTTTCTGAGTTGCGGTCGCAGCGTGAACGGTTGTCATCAAGCCACGCTTGATACCGAAGTTGTCGTTCAGCACTTTGGCGATGGGGGCCAAGCAGTTGGTCGTGCAAGATGCGTTGGAGACAAACTGCTCACCGTTGTAGCTGTCATCATTGACGCCCATCACGAACATGCGAGTGTCGTCTTTCGACGGAGCCGACATGACAACCTTTTTGGCACCGGCGTCGATGTGGCCTTGAGCCGAATCGGAGGTCAGGAAGATGCCGGTCGATTCGACGACGACGTCGGCTCCGATGTCACCCCAAGCGAGCTTGGAGGGATCGGTTTCCGCGGTGACGCGAATCTCTTGGCCGTTCACGATCAGGGCGCCGTCCTTGACGTCGACTTCGCCGTTGAAGCGGCCGTGGACCGAGTCGTACTTGAGCATGTAGGCCAAGTAATCGACGTCGAGAAGGTCATTGATTGCGACGACTTGGATGTCGTCGCGGGCTACGGATGCTCGGAAAACCATGCGGCCGATGCGACCGAAACCATTGATACCGACCTTGATCATGATTGTTGTTTCCTTTTTTATTGACGCGAATGGTTCAGGGGGAGTACGGGCTAACAAGAAACTCCCAGCAGAGTGAGCGTCTCTTTCAACTTTTTTTGGAGGCACGGCTGTTGATCATTTCGCCGACGTCGAACCAGAAGACTGGCCGAACCCAACGGCGCCATCGGGAAGTCTCCAAGTGGATCTTCGCCGAGCCTAGTCAAGTGCGTCTGGTGGACGACTTGCCCTGGCGTGGGCAACCTAACAACAATCGTGCTGCAAACGGGACATCGCGGTGCCTGACGCTGCAAGCTCGCGAAGCGGATTATAGGAATGAATACTGAAAATGAACCAGCCCCCGGTTCAGAGGGCGTTCAAGGGCCAGTCTCTTCGCCCGACGATTCGCCGCCACCTCAATGGCGTCGCCCGCGTGGCGTGGCGCCTGGAACTTGGGACTATCTTCATGAGCGGTCGATCGCAGACCATTATGACGCGTTTGTGGCGGATACTCCGCTATGCCGCGTCGACATCGAACGATTGCAGTCGCTTTTCCCGCCTCTCCAAAATCCCCGCAGCGAGCTGGTGCTGGACCTTGGTTGTGGCAGCGGACGGGCCGCCCTGCCGCTGGCTGAGAGGGGGTACGACGTGCTCGGGATCGATTTGAGTCGTTCGATGCTGCAGGTCATGGTGGCAAAGGCGAGGTCGTCAGAGGCTGCTGGTCGCGTCTTTCCCCTGCAAGCCAATCTCGTCGAGCTTGCTTGTTTGGCAACGGAAAGCGCGGACCACGCAATTTGCCTATTCAGCACACTCGGAATGATCCAGGGACGCGAGAACCGTCGCGAGATGTTGCAATCAGTCGCCAGGATCGTTCGCCCTGACGGACAGTTCTTGCTTCACGTTCATCACCGCTGGGCCGCGATCCGCGAGTATCGAGGTACGCGCCAGCTCCTGGGATCGTGGTGGAACTCGTTGCGGAATCCTGCTTCCGAGTTCGGTGATTCGATTTACGCCTATCGAGGTCTCGAACGAATGTTCATGCATCGATTCACGCAGGGCGAGCTGCGTCGGGATCTTGAGACGACAGGGTGGCGCGTTGTTCAGGTCTCGCCGCTGTCGATCGATGGCACGAAGATCGATCGTCGTGCGTGGATTCCGGGTGGCTTTCTCGTTGATTGCCGCCGCGGATGAATCCCGCTGACACAGCACACATGCCAGTGTTGCCAAGCAGCCAGTGTCGCCAAGGGCAGTATCTTTAGGGGCCAGTATCCTCAAGGAACCGGGTCTCACGATGCAAAGAGGGTGTTGCGTCGTTCAGAGTAGCTGTCGCTGGCACTCGATATCGATCCGCGCAGCTCGTGGGCGGGAACTTACCGCAAAACACTCGCGCGAATGCGTATTCCAGGGCAAGGCTGGTTCGTCTCGGGATAGTTGCTCGCCAAGATTGCACTTACGATATTAGAAATCCCGTAAACATGGAGTGATGACGATGGCTGACTCGCTACGTTCGTTGATTGAGACTGGAACGAAACTTTATCTTGATTCGGTTGAGCCAAGTGAAGTGGATCGAAATCTTAGTTGGGGCGCAGTCGGCGCCACGAGTAACCCTGCGATCATTTCAGGAATCGTCTCGGAAGGCGGCTTGGACAATCAAATAGAATCACTGCTCGCCGAAGGACACGACGACGAGGCGGTGGCTTGGAAGTTGACGGACGCGCTGGTCACGGATACGCAACGCAAGTTTGCCGAGATTCATCAATCGACATCCGGCAATGCGGGTTGGGTCAGCTTTGAGCTCGACCCGTTGTTGGAGGATCCTGATCTGGGGATGTCGGACGCGGAACGCACGGCTAAGTACATCGAGCTCGGCAAACATTATGCCGCTGGTCATAGCAACCGAATGATCAAGGTGCCTGCGTCAGACGCGGGAATCGATGCGTTAGAAGAGCTTGCCGCTGCCGGCGTGACATTGAACGTCACGCTGATCTTCACAGCAGACCAGTACCTTCGTGCTCGTGACGCTGTGTGGCGTGGAGCCCAGCGTCGATCTGACCTGAGTGAATTCAAAAGCGTCTACAGCATCTTCATATCCAGGATCGATGTTTACACCGAAAAGGAGGTCAGCACACTCTCTGATGAAGCGCAGGGAATGGTTGGAATTCTGAATGCGAAGCGGATCTGGCAGGCCAACCAAGCGTTTTGGGCCGACAAAGGATTGAAGCTCGACCAAGAGTTGATTTTTGCCAGTACCGGCACAAAGAAGCCCTCCGATCCTGCGTGGAAGTACGTGCAAGCGTTGGCGGGGAGCGACATTCAGACCAACCCGCCGGAAACGAACAGCGCGGTTGCAGAAAGTGGCATCACGTTCACTCGCACGGTGGACGACATGCCGTCCGAAGCGGTGCAATCCGACATCGACTCGAAGGTCGACATGGTGGCGATGCACGGTGTCTTGATGGAGGAGGGTGTCGCGAAGTTCGTTAAGCCTCAGCGGGCATTGCTCGCCTTGATCGCAGACAAGCGAGAAGAACTATCTCCTACGTGAGCCGATGTGAGGGCATGCTGGCACTTGGGCTTTCAAGCATGGCTCGGCAGGTTGGATCCATCGAAGGCATCGGGCAGTAATTGCGACAGCTTGCGGGTCCGCCGTGATCCGTCGAGCACATCGACGACGACGACCGTGACGTCCATCCCGAACTCCGCCAAGAATTGTCGACATGCACCACACGGCATCACGCCACCAACGCTTGCTACTGCGATCGCTTTCCAGCTCCGGTGTCCCGCGGCGATGGCCGCTGACACCGCGACACGCTCGGCGCAAATCGTCAGGCCGTAGCTGGCGTTTTCAACGTTGCAGCCAACGATAATTTCGTCGCCATGCGTCAGCACTGCTGCGCCGACATAAAAATGACTGTGGGGAGCGTACGCTTGATCGCGAACTTCGATCGCGGCACGAACGATACGTTCCATTTCTTGGGTTTTCAGCTCTGGCATAAGGCCTCACACCATCTCGAATAGCGCCGCAGAGCGAACTCTGTGCGGAGTTGGTAACGATTGATCAGCCCAAGTCGGCATGAGTCGCTGGCCATTAGGCGAAGCGTTTCATGATCAGTGGGCGAGGTGGTACGGCGGATTCCCGAATTTCCACCGCTGCCCCTACTGACTCAAGATAATCGCTAAGGCGGTCGGTCGGACAGTAGAGGGTCAGCAACGGATCCCCCTTTTTCACGGCGTCGCCGATACGGTGATAGACCCGAAGCCCGACGGAATGGTTGATCACATCACTTCTTCGGCGTCGGCCACCTCCCATGGAAACGACGGTCGAGCCCAGAATTCCACAATCGAAACGGGCGACAAAGCCGTCTCGATTGGCGTGCAGTGTATGCGCCGGTGCCATCGGGAGCGGATGCTGCAAGACACCGGATTGGGCATGTACCATCCGATCGAAACGCTCTCGCGCGTAGCCTTCATCCAGCAGTCTGGCGAGTTTGGTTTTCGTTCTGTCACTTTCGAATTCCTTGTCCGAATTCGAGTCGGCGACCCGCTGCCAAACGGCGGTCGCAAGCTCAAGGGTGAGGTCGCGAACCGTTCCCGACTGTCCGTCCAGGACTTCGATCGCCTCGTTCACTTCGCACGCGTTGCCGACCGCGTATCCAAGTGGCTGATCCATGTCGGTGAGCAGCGCCGCGGTCGGCATCCCCAGCCCGGCACCGACACGACGCAGCGACTCCGCCAAAGCCACCGCATCGGCTTCGTCTTTCATGAATCCGCCTGAGCCGACTTTCACATCCATCACGAGTGCATCGAGACTGGCAGCAAGTTTCTTGCTCAGAATGCTTGCCGTGATCAAGGCGATCGACTCAACCGTGCCCGTCACGTCTCGCAACGCATACAGCTTCCGGTCCGCTGGCGCGATGCGTTCACATGCCCCCACAATGAAAACGCCGGTCTTCGCCAGTACGGTGGCCGACTCCTCGGGCGATAGATCAACTCGGAAGCCCGGGATCGATTCAAGTTTGTCCAAGGTTCCGCCGCTAATGCCCAATCCACGTCCGCTGATCATGGGGACATCAAATCCAGCGGCCGCCAACAGTGGCGCTAGGATGAGCGAAATTTTGTCTCCCAAGCCGCCCGTGCTGTGTTTGTCGACTCGGATACGATCCGATTCACTTTGCCGTGGTAGACGATCACCACTTTCGAGCATCGCTTCGGTCAACGTGGTGATTTCGCTTGGATTCATGCCCTGTAGGCAAACTGCCATCGCGAAAGCTGACATTTGGTAGTCGGCGACGTCCCCGCGGCAATAGCCGTCGACAAGGAACCGAATCTCCCGATCGGTGAGCGGATGGCCATGTCGTTTCTTGACCAACAAGCTGGGCACGTGCATAGCAGCGACGGATTAGAGTGGAGTCGTCCATACAAAGACTTGAATGATCGTTATATTGCATGGACTGACACAAGGCGATTCGACCTGGAGTTCCCCGAAGATGATCTTTCGCAGCAATCGCGAATCCCGCTTCTATGGCAGCGTTTGGACGTTTGCCATTCTCGCACTGGCTCTTGCTCTGCAGCAGCCGCAGGCGACCGCATTCCAACGGCCGGACGCGTCGGATGGGGACGCAAAGGCGAGTGAATCCGATGGGAGCGATTCCGAAGTCCAGGCGGGGCCTCGGGCACTCTCACGCGCCTTTCGCAATGCTGCTCGTAAGGCGACTCCCTCCGTCGTCACGATTTTGTCTTATGGACAAAATAACGCGACACAGAATCGCAATCCTCGCACGAACCAGAATGAAGACGACGAGCAGGCCTCGGATCAGGAGCCGGACGAGAATCAGCTGACTGGTTTGGGAAGTGGTGTCATCGTGACCAAAGATGGCATGATCATCACGAACAATCACGTCATCGCTGGCGCAAAACGCGTGATGGTCCAAATGCCGGACGAAACGGAGGTCGAGGCGACTGCAGTACGAGGTGATCCTGACAGCGATGTGGCGACGCTTCGCATCAGCCG
>JBPCVD010000764.1:0-7453 GCA_051010815.1 Rubripirellula sp. | reverse complement strand
ATCCGCGCAGGAAAGCGATTAGCAGCCGCGGCGTGGGGGCAAGGGTATTTATGTGTCCTTGGGGCATTCTCTTTGCGTTGGTTCTGGTTCCCACCTGTCAACGAACTACGTTGGGGAGGCATTCTCGCCATCGCAGGAATGCTAATGATGATGATGTCCTCGTGGTTGTGGCCGATACGCGCTCGACATGACTTAGAGGACACGCGTCTCTTCGCAAAAAGATTCCAGGTCTCGGTCCTGCAAGCCGTTGTCGCGGTAACGTTGTGCGCCGTTGCGATGGCCTACTGGCTTGTCTTGGAAGGTCAATAGTCATCCGACGTCCCAACCGTCAAACGACGATCGTCTCAATCTCGTGACCCAACTCATCAATCACGGACTGAAGATGCCAGAAGCTTTGCGTTGCTAATTCCATGTCGTCATCCAGCGATGACCTATGAACAGCCGTCGCCGCGTCCATCGTTCTTGTCGCAACGATAGAACGCGCGACATCAGCAATTGCGGCCGCCGTGATGGCCACGTTCCCCATCTCTTGAGATAGAATCGCGTCGCTCAACAGACCAAGCAGAGTCTGTATTTCGGTGTTGGCCCCCTTGACCATTTTCCCATGGAGATCTGGGTCACCGCCAAGGATCTCAGCCGCAGCATTCCAATCAAGGATTGGCTTCTCCTCATCCAAACTTGTGATGACTGCCGGACCTCGCGCTACCGTGACGCTTCCCAACGCCCGTTGCAAATCTGGACGCCTGACCGGTTTTGACACGTAGTCGTCCATACCGGAGGCGAGGCATCGTTCCCGATCACCCTTCATCGCGTGTGCTGTCATGGCGACGATCGTGATATGGTTTGGCGTTCCTTCTTCCAACTTTCGAATGACCTGCGTCGTCTCCAGTCCGTCCATCATCGGCATTTGCAAATCCATCAACACCACATCGAAACCACCGTTTCGGTACGCTTCAATTGCATCCAATCCATTCTCGACGACTTCCACAGAATGTCCCCATTTCTTGAGCAAGCCGACCGCCATCGTTTGATTCGCTTTGCCATCTTCAGCCAGCAAGACTCTCAACGGCATAGGCGGTGTCGCGTCCTGTTCCGCGGGGGCAGAACAGATCGGCTTTGGCTCCTCGACGCATGGATACATCGAAGTGGTAAAGAAAAAGGTGCTGCCATCGCCCAATCCACTTTCCACTCTAATTTCACCACCCATCGCCTTGACTAAACGCGAGGTAATGGCGAGACCCAATCCCGTGCCACCATATTCGCGAGTGGTCGAGGTATCACCTTGCTCAAAGGCAGAAAAAATAGCTTCAATCTTTTCGGGCGCAATTCCAATTCCGGTGTCACGAACAGCAAACTGCAATTCCGTGGACGCCGATCCCAAACTCAGCAACTTGATGGTCACGACGATTTCGCCTGCGTCCGTGAACTTGATTGCGTTGCCGACCAAATTGATGAGAATCTGTCGCAATCGCATGGGATCACCGAAAAGCCAGTCCGGAACCTGCTCCTGGATCGACCACCTCAGTCCAATATCCTTCGCTCCCGCGCGCAGAACAAGTGATTTGAGAGCCGCCGAGATCTCGTCGGGCAAGTTGAAGCGAACTTGTTCCAGTTCAAGCTTCCCCGCTTCAATTTTTGAAAAGTCCAAAACCTGATCAATGATTGCCATCAGCGACTCTGCCGACTCAGCGACGGTGGCGAGATAGTCGCGTTGGACTTCGTCGAGCCGACTGTCGAGGACGAGATCAGTCATCCCAATGATTGCGTTCATGGGCGTTCGAATCTCGTGGCTTACGTTCGCCAGGAAATCATTCTTTGCGCGACTCGCTTCCTCAGCTACATCGCGAGCACGTCGGAGTTCGCGGTTTGCTTCGCGGGCTGCGTCCCGCGCGTCGGTCAAATCCTGCTCGGCCTGCTTACGCGCAGAAATATCCGTAATACTTGCCTGTAACAACTGGCGATTGCCGGCTGGGAGTGGCACAAGCCGTACTTCGCACAAGACATCGTTTCCCTCTGCATCGCGGTGAACCCAGTCGAAGACCATTCGCTGACCCGCGAGTGCCAACTCGATCATCTCTCTGCCCATTGCTTCCGAGAGGCGGCCGTTGGACTGGAACTCCGGGCTTAGCTCGACGGGGTGATGGCGAACGATCTCTTCCCGCTTCATCTTGAACAGCACTTCGGCGTGAACATTTGCGTCGATGAATCTGCCTTGATCGATGTCGAGCGTCACGCATGCATCGGGTGCGTGCTCCACCAAGAGTCGAAATCGCGTTTCGCTTTCACGAAGCTGAATCTCAGCAAGTTTCTGTTCCGTAATCTCACGTGCAATGCCAAAGGTACCAATGATGTTGCCAGCGTCGTCCTGCAACGGCATCTTGGTGACGAGCACCCATCGCGTCTGACCATCACTCGCAATCGGCTGTTCTTCCTTGTTGAGAATCGGAACTCCCGTTTCGATGATCCGGCGTTCATCCTCGCCCGCCTCCTCGGGAAGTTGACCTCGCCAAATATCGGAATCGGTTTTCCCAACAAACTCTTCCGGATCCTCAATTGATGCGTCGGCAGCCATCGCTCGATTGACCTTCAAAAACCGTCCCTTCAGATCCTTGAAGAAGATCGCGTCAGGAATTTTGTCGACCAATGTGTCAAGCAGAAAGCGATCACGCTTTAACTGAGCGTTGATTTGCTCAAGTTCATCCGTGCGGTTCATCACGGTCTGGTCAAGATTCGCATTCAGATCACGCAATTCGTGGTTGACGCGAATCAACTCGCCTTCAACGCCAAGGTACGAACGAACTGCGACGACGAATGCAGCACCGTACGCAATCACTCTCAAAACGTGCCACCACCACCACGTAGGATCCCAAACGGTGGACAGGTTGAAGAGAACGCCGGCTGCGCCAAAAAGCGTCGCCTGAATTGCGAACAGCCAATCGGTGACGTCATAACGATGGTGAAATCGTCGAATGAAGAAGACGCCTGCCAGAAAGAAACATCCCCCTCCCACCACGCTCATCGCGGTGGTGATAAGTGTCGAAGTTCCCGTCATAGCTGGGAGCGGCAACGCGCACAAAACTAAACCCGTTGCGGCTGCCAATGCCATGGCTATCCATGGCAATTGAGTCCGTATTCGTTTGGGCAGTTGCTGATTTCCAAACCACACACAGGAAAACAGAGCACCGCCCATCAGCACCGAGAGACTATGCAACCAGACGAGATTGCTGCTTCCAACAGGAACAATCGCGTGAAGGATCTCAAGAATCCCCATCGCAGCGAATCCACTTGCTGCCCAAGTGAAGTGTTCATTGTCGTTGTCTCGACTTTGCTGCTCGACGATCAAGATACCTGCAATCAGAACGGCAAACAGACCGCCTATCGTCTCAAGCAGTGTGTGTACCTGAAGATTGCGAATTGGTTGACTTGGAAGTCGCCAATCACAGAGTGCGATTCCGATCAACGGAAGCACAAGCGACAAAGTAATGCCGCATGCAGTCCATACAAATCGTGCGCGCGGAGGCATCAATCGACCTCGCTGGTCACCGGCAGGGGAAAAGCTCAATTCGTCGCCCGCGATTATACTGCACACCATCACACAGGGTGGCGAACAAACGTACAGCTCAAGCGAGAACCAACTGCTTTAGAAGCGACCGCCCTCGGTGCCGACGAATTCGCCGTACACAGGTAGCTGGCTAGTCACCGTTTCAGCCTCAGCGATATTGAGGTTGAACGTTCGAAGGTAGTCATACACACCACCACGTCCGACGTACTCATTGGTCGTCGCAGTCTCTACCAACAGATTGCTGGTCTGGTACCGCCCGAAGATATCGGTGGGGCGACTTCGAACTGCCGCTCGCATTTTCTCACCCTCAATGGTGGGCAGAAGATAGGCATCGTCCGCTTGAAAGAGGCCCGCAAGGACCAAGTCGTCTTCACCCCGTCCGTCGTTTCGGATGGCTTTGACGATCTCCGGTAACAGTGCGACTTCACTAGGAGCTCGGGCGAGATCGACTCGAACATTCACAAACGAGAACGTCCACGCTTCAGTAGGGGACGCCTCGGCCGCTCGAAACCACGCAACCAGTGGGTCAAACGTCATTTGTTGATCGGGATCAGCCAAGGTATAGGTTTGCCGGCGATCGACGTGAACACGAGTCGTGTCAAAGATGAAAGCCAGTTGTTCGGGACGGTCCTGTGGCCCCGTTGGATGTCCCAACACGTAGTCGTATCGGCCGTCGCCATGATTGATCGCATCAACCAGCCTCGGCACTAAATCGCGTTCGACGGATGCGATCTGCTGCAATGCGATCACGTCGAACTGACGGATCACACGAGCCACATTTTGTCTGGCCGTTGCGTTGGAGAGTTTCGTAGGTCCGAACCCGTCCAGCGCCCATGAAGCGACTTTCAGATTCTGGATCGTTCGCGTCACCGGGGCGGTGGAAATGGGCTCCCGGGTCTTGCCAGTGGTTGGCGTGGCTTCAAATGGGTTGGAATCCGCCGCAGGTAAGTATGACGTTCCCGTCGCGCTGTCAGGCGCGAGTACCGACGGAGCATCTCGGTAGGTGATGTAAGTCTCTTCACCCAAGATGTCGCCCTTCGAAGATACCGAAATCTCATCAAGGCCATCGATCTCGTAGTGGCGAAGGAAATACCATCCTCCGCCAACGAGTAGCAGCACAACGACCGCAACTTGAATCGGGTTTCCGCCGTCAGATTCCGACATACTTCTCTTCTGTAGACCGGCACGCACGAATAGGAAATGAAACCATCCAAAAGTGACCTCACAGACGAGGGCACCACTCGTAGGCATCGAACAAAGTCCACGTATTTCGTGAACGGAGAAAGCCGTTTGATGAGATTCCGTCGCGTGGTGAGGTTGCGACCCGCGCGGCAGACTCAACCCTTATCGCCGGAATAGTTTCACTAGTCGTTTCGCTTGGCATCCGTGGGACGAAAGAGCCATTGGTACGGCAGCAGCGAGAAGATGGCGGCCGAAGCGGCAAAATACAGGTCCCCGTTCCTGACTTTCGCACGGGAGATCGGTATCCTGACTGCGATCTAGATCTCTTTCATCATGTTTCCTCCACCCCATTCTTTGCAGAAATCCTCGTGAGCGAAGTCATCAACGTCGAAGTCCCCACCGTCGGTGAATCCATCAGTGAGGTGCAAATTGGCCAGTGGCTCAAAGCGGAGGGCGATTGGGTCGATTCCGGGGAGGATTTGGTCGAAATCGAGACCGAGAAGGCGTCGGTTCAAATTCCGGCACCGTCAGCCGGCTTCTTGGAAAAAATATCAAAGGCGGAGGAAGAGTTTGCCAATGTTGGCGATGTCATCGCTTCCATTAGGCCGGGCCAAAAACCTTCCGGGGGCGAAAGCCCAAATGCTGCAGCACAACCGGCAGCACCGAGCGGCGCGGAATCCGCGGCCAGTTTTGTCATGCCGGCAGCTCAGCGTCTGCTTGATGAACACGGCCTGACCGCTAGCGACGTCCCCTCCAGTGGACCGGGCGGAAGGTTGCTGAAGGAAGATGTTCTTGCATTCGTTCGCAATCGTTCGGCAACTCCCGCGCCACCCGCGCCGAGCGTGAAGGCGCCCTCCCCAGTTCAATCGATGAGCCTCTTGACGAACGATTCGGAATTACGTGGTGAGGAAGTCAAACCGCTGAGCATGCTTCGTCGAACGATCGCGGCGAGACTGGTCGAAGCACAACAGACAGCTGCACTCCTTACAACCTTCAACGAGATCGACATGGATCCCGTCATGAAGATTCGCAAGAAGTACAAAGACCGATTTGCTGAACGCCATGGCGTGAAGCTTGGTTTCATGTCCTTTTTCGCGAAGGCGGCTGTCGAAGCGCTTCGGCGTTACCCAGCCGTGAATGCAGAAATCCGTGGTAACGACATCGTCTATCGACACTATCAGGACATCGGTATCGCGATCGGCGGTGGCAAGGGCTTGGTCGTACCCGTGCTGAGGAACGTCGAACGAATGTCGTTTGCGGATGTCGAACAGAACATCGGCGAATTCGCGCGTCAGGCCGGTGAGAACCGACTTCAGCCTGCTGACCTCATTGGTGGCACCTTTACCATTAGTAACGGAGGCATTTACGGGTCTCTGTTGAGCACACCAATCGTGAACCCGCCCCAGAGTGGCATCCTCGGACTACACTCCATTCAAGATCGTCCCATGGCAGTGGACGGCAATGTGGTCATCCGCCCGATGATGTACGTTGCGTTGACTTACGACCATCGAATCGTTGATGGACGTGAAGCGGTCGGCTTCCTGAAGACGATTAAGGACGTGATTGAAGATCCTGCCAGACTGTTTCTGGAGCTCTAGCGTCCGTCCACGTCTTCCAAATCGCTCACGCCGCGTCCGACGTTTCCTCTCACCCAGAAACTCGTTATGCGTTGTCTATTCGCGTTGGTCGTCATTCCGTTTCTCGGTTCAATGTCGCTGGCATGGGAACCACCTCAACCCAGCCTGACCGAACGGGGCGACGAGCTGGTTACAACCTACTTTCGTGAACAGACGGCGAGCCTGACGGATAGAACCTTTGCCAACATCGAAACACTCGATGACTGGATCGGGCAGCGGGATACATACCGCGGTCAGTTGCTTGAAATGCTGGGACTTGATCCGTATCCAGCGAAGACGCCCCTACGCGCGAAGATAGTTGGGCAAATTGAACGCGAAGGAGTGATCGCAGAACGGATTCATTTTCAGTCGATGCCGGGACTGTACGTTACCGCGAATCTCTACCGCCCTGCAATTCAGAATGCTCCTTTGCCGGCGGTCCTGTATGTGTGTGGTCACGGCCGGGTCCGAAAAGACGGGATCAGTCTTGGGAACAAGACGCACTACCAGCACCACGGTGCATGGTTTGCAAAGAACGGTTACGTCTGCCTGACGATCGATACCATTCAGCTGGGAGAGATCGAAGGCCTTCACCACGGCACCTACCGCGAGAAGATGTGGTGGTGGAACAACCGTGGCTACACACCAGCTGGAGTCGAAGCCTGGAATTGCGTCCGTGCGATTGATTTTCTTCAGTCACGTAAAGAAGTCGATGGCGACCGAATTGGCGTCACCGGACGTAGCGGTGGCGGTGCCTATTCTTGGTGGATTGCAGCCATCGACGATCGAGTGCAGGCGGCCGTTCCGGTCGCTGGCATCACCAGTCTAGAGAATCACGTTGTCGATGGCTGCGTCGAAGGTCACTGCGACTGCATGTTCATGGTGAACACCTATCGCTGGGACTACCCCATGATCGCTGCGCTGATTGCGCCTCGCCCACTGCTGATATCCAACAGTGACAAAGATCGCATCTTTCCTCTCGACGGAGTCGTTGATGTCCACAAGCGAGTGAGAAAGATCTATGAGCTTTACGACGCTGCCGACAAACTGGGGCTGCAAATCACCGAAGGTCCTCACAAGGACACCCAAGAAC
>JBPCVD010000763.1:0-9448 GCA_051010815.1 Rubripirellula sp. | reverse complement strand
CGCCCTGGCCGTCCCCAACATGGCGGATTCGCTGGCTGGTTCGCCTTCGGCCCACGTGATTACCGCTGAATATGACGTCCTTCGAGATGAAGGAGAAGCTTACGCGGAAAGGCTGCGGCGGGCGGGGGTGGCGACCACCAGCCGTCGGTACGATGGCAATCTTCACGGTTTCGTTCATTTTGCCGGAGTGTTCGACGACGGCATTGCCGCAACGCGCGACATCGCAGATGTTCTGCGCACGCACCTGCATCAATGATGAGGCGACGAGTCTGCAGCGCGATGCCAGGTGGTTAAGAGCCGCGCATCCGCCAAGACGTCATGGTCTTCATGGAAACGGCCCAATGCGACGCAGCGATCAACCCGCCGCTTTCGGTCCTCGGGAAGTAAAATCGGCTACGATAGAAGCCCCGCCCCCATCTCCAGGAATCCGATGATGCGCCCCCACCGCGACCTGGTCTCCTCCGGGTTGCCATTGCTGCTTGCCTTCCTGCTCTATCCATCCGCAACTCACGTCGTCGCCGCTGGCCCGCAGCAAGAGGCTGATAAGACTGCGGAGACGCGAGCCAATGAACAACAACAACCCGGGCATCCTTCTCGGGAACAGACGCATTGGCAGGTTGGACTGTCCAAGATCGACATCACGCCGCAGGAGCCCGTCCGGATGGCCGGCTATGGCAGCCGCAATCGTCCCAGTGATGGTGTCGATACACCGCTTCATGTGCGTTGCATGGCGATCCAAAACGCATCCAAGAATGAGCCATCTGTTCTGATTTGCGTCGACACGATCGGATTGCCGGGATCCTTGACCCGTGAACTAGCGGGGACGCTTCGGAAACGGCACGGGCTGGAACGGGAGCACATTGTGTTTTGCAGCACGCACACACATGCTGGCCCTGACTTGATCAGCGAGTTGTCCAACATCTTTGCGACCGAGTTGACCGACGACGAGATCGCGGCAGGCAAACGCTACCGGAAGCAACTGCATCGAGGAATCCTCGATTCCGTCGATAAGGCCCTAGCCGACCTTGCTCCCGCGCAGCTCAGCTACGACGTCGGTGAGAGCAAGTTCGCAGCGAATCGCCGCGTCCTGACCGATGGACGTTGGAGCGGGTTCGGAGTGCAACCCGACGGTCCTGTCGATCATACCGTTCCTGTCCTCCGGATTACCGACCTCAACGGAACAGTTCGGGGCGTCGTGTTCAACTACGCGTGTCACTGCACGACGCTTGGAGGTGATCACTACCAGATCAATGCGGACTGGGCGGGTTACGCCACTACCAGCCTGGAAAGCGAGTTTGCGAATACGGTTGCGCTGTGCACGATCGGCTGCGGCGCGGATGCGAACCCGGAACCCCGGGGAACGCTCGACGATGCGAAGCTTCATGGCCGAGTGTTGGCCCAAGAAGTCAAACGCCTGATCCAGACGCCGATGCCAGCGATCGATCGACCACTGCAAGCAAGATTCGACTACGCCGCGTTATCATTTGAATTGCCAACGCAGGAAGAACTCGAAAACCGCCTGAATGATTCTCGGCCACAAACGCGTCGTCATGCCGAGCAATTGCTGGCGACGTTGCGCGAACACCATCGACTCCCTGCGACGTATCCCGTACCGATCCAGTCTTGGAGTTTCGGGGATCAGTTAACCATGGTTTTCCTCGGCGGCGAGGTCGTCGTCGACTACGCAACACGGCTCAAGAAAACTTTGCAGGACCCAAAGCTTTGGGTGACAGCGTATGCCAACGATGTGCTGGGCTACGTCGCCAGCGAGCGGATGAGAAGAGAAGGGGGATACGAATACGATCGGAGTGGAATCTACTACGGACTGCCCGGGCCATGGGCGTCGGGAACCGAAGATCGACTGGTCGCGCGTGTCAAACGAATGCTGGAGTCGCGTGGTCGGTCCCGAGGCGTCTCTGCCGAAGAGGCATTGAAGACGTTTCAGCTCTCGAAGGGATACGACATCACCCTGGCTGCCGCGGAACCGGTCGTTCGGGACCCGATCAACATGGCCTTCGATGCCGAAGGACGAATGTGGGTTGTCGAGATGGGTGACTACCCAGATGGAGAGAACGAGGGTCGTGTCAAAACTCTCGTTGATCAAGATGGTGACGGCGTCTTCGAGACGGCCACACTCTTCTTGGACAACCTCTCCTATCCGACCGGCGTCTTTCCTTGGAAAGATGGCGTCCTCGTTTCGGTCGCACCTGACATTCTTTACGCTCGCGACACCAACGGTGATGGCCGCGCCGACCAAGTCGAAAAACTGTACACCGGTTTTCGACTGGCGAATCCTCAGCACCGTGTTAACGGATTCACGTACGGCTTGGACCATTCGTTGCATTTAGCGAGTGGAGACAATCTTGGGGAACTGACCAGCAACGTGACAGGCGAAACGGTGAATAGCTCCGGACACGATGTGCAGATCCGTCCGGATGATGGAGCGATTTCGGTGACCAGTGGCCGAACGCAATTCATTCGAAGTCGCAATGACTGGGGCGAGTGGTTTGGCAACGACAATTCGCGCCCGATGTACCACTTTCCCATCGATGACGCCTACCTGAAGCGAAACGGTGCCATTGCCTATTCGGCGGGAACGGAACAACTCTTTAGTCCGCCGGTGGCTCCTCCCGTTTTTCCGGTAACGGAGGCAACGGAACGATTCAATGATTTGTTTGCGGCTCGTCGCTTCACATCTGCTTGCAGTTCCATCGTGGCGCGAACTCAAGACTTCTCGATGTTGGATTCGCCCCACGACGTCGCCTTCATTTGTGAACCCGTGCATAACTTGGTACACCGCGCCGTGCTCGAGCCGCATGGGGCCTCTTATGTTGCGGTTCGAGGTTCAAGCGAGCAGCAAAGCGAATTCCTGGCGTCGAGTGATCCGTGGTTCCGACCGGTGCGCGCGTTGGTTGGGCCAGACGGCGCACTCTATGTCGTCGACATGTATCGAGAAACGATCGAACACCCTGAATGGATTCCGGAATCTTGGCAGGCCCAACTTGACCTGACGGCTGGTTCCGATCGCGGAAGAATCTATCGAGTCACTCCCTCCGACAGATCTCATCGCAGTCTGCCCGCTGTGTCGACGTGGACCGCTCCCGAATTGATCGAGGCGTTGGCCGCGGACGTCGGCCCGCTGCGCGATCTCGTTCAGCAGCAGGTGATCGAACTTAACGACAGCTCAATGCGTCCAGAACTGGAACGCCTCGCCCTGGATGACAGCTCCGCAGTTGGTCGCGTTCATGCATTGTCGATACTGAATACACTTGAGCAGTTGGAATCGCGGGTCTTACGCGACGCGTTTACATCAAAGCATGCGGGTGTCTTGCTGGTCGCGATTCGATTGTCAGAGTCGCGTCTCGACGAACCCAGTTTTCTCGAATGCCTTTCGGCGACCGCGCGACACAACGATCCCCGCGTCGTCAAGCAAACGGCCTTGGCTTTGGGTCAATCGATCGCCCCGGAAGCAGGGAAGATTTTGGCGGCGATCGCTTGTCAGCCCACGTTGGATGAGTGGGTCGCTCGGGCCGTCCTTTCTTCGTCATCCCCGCACGCCAAACTGGTTCTTCGTGCAATGCTCGAACTTGCATCGAAGCAGAGTGAGCCGCAAACCTTGGGTCGTGATCGGTTGCTGAGCAAGTTGCTTGCCACGGCTCAGGCTACCGACGTGGATCTCACGGAAGATTTCGCGGCATTGATTCTGCAGACTTCGATCGACGAAAGTACGCAGTTGAGATTAGCTGCCAGTTTCGCCTCCGCGCTCCGTGGCACTCCAAAAGGACCGTCGGCTACGGAACTGCTGCGACCCATTTACGGCCAAGCGCTTGAGCGAATTGCAGACGACAAAGAGACGGAGACGCATCGCTGCGAGGCATTGCAGTTAGTAGGGATCGGCATTGATTCCGTTGAGTCCGAACGACAACTGCTCGTCGATCTACTCGCGCCGAGTACACCTGCCCGCGTGCAGGCCGAAGCGGTCGCATGCCTTGGCCGCCTGCGAGACGTCGAGTCCTGTCAAGCAATGATCGAGCGCTGGCCATCCCTCTCAGAAGGCATCCGAGCTCATTGCGTCCGCGAGATGCTTCAGCAACATTCCTGGACGCAAGTCTTGCTCGACGCACTCGAATCGAAGCAAATACAACCACGAGAGTTGGCACCGGCTGCGTTGCAACAGCTAAAGCATACTGGGTCCCGATCCATGCGCGTTCGTGCCGAGCGACTTTCAAGCAATTCGACTGACCAGGAAAAACGGACACTCATTCGACGCTATCTTGATACGATGAATGATGAAACTGACATCGTGAAAGGCGCTCAACTCTTCAAGAAACACTGTGCCGTTTGCCATGTTGCTGATGCGAAGGGACAAGCCATCGGTGCAAGTCTGGACAACCTTTCGGATCGAAGCGAAGTTGCCTTGACAACGGCGATTCTCGATCCCAACAAAGCTGTGGACCCGAAGTATTTGACCTACGTCATTCGCTCGAATGATGATCGTATTCTGTCTGGAACCATCGAGCAGGAAGCAGGGCAGAGTCTAACCATCGCTCATGCCGACGGTAAACGAACCACCATCAGGCGAAGCGAAATTGCTGACATGAAGAACGCTGGCATTTCATTGATGCCCGAGGGAATGGAAAGCGTGCTCACACCGGATGCGATGCGTGACCTAATCGGCTATCTCCAACATTCATACCAAGACGCGAGGACACCATGACGCCAGACAACTCCAAGCTCGGAAGACGTGAACTACTCACCTACGCCGCTTTCGGGAGCGCCGCAATCGCCGCTGCCAACAACGCGACATCCGCATCCGGCGCCGACGAAACGCCATCGCGTCCAACGTACAAGATGAAGAAGTCGATCAACCTGTGGGCGTTCCCATATCCGGACAAGATGTCGTTGCGTCAATGTCTTCAACTGGCAAAGGACGCTGGCTTCGACGGCATTGAGTTGAACTATGACCTCGACAGCGACCTGTCACCGAAATCGGGAACCAAAGAGTTCACCGAGATTCGTAAGATGGCAGATGAGATCGGGATTGAGATCAGCGGCGTTTGCTCCTTTCTCTTTTGGCCCTATCCGTTGACCAGCAATGATGCAGCGGAGCGAGCCAAAGGAATGGAGTTGGCTGGAAAAATGACGCAAGCCGCGCACGACTTGGGGACTGAAAATCTGCTTGTCGTCCCCGGGGCCGTTCACATGCCGTGGCGTGAGGATCACGACCCGACGCCGAACGACGTTTGTGACCGACGGGCAAGGGAAGCCATCGGCAAACTCCTGCCGACGGCCGAGAAACTCAAGGTGCACCTCAACATGGAGAACATCTTTTTCAACGGATTCCTGTTGTCGCCGATGGAGATGGTGGACTTCGTCGATAGTTTCTCCAGCCCCTATGTTCAGGTCCATTTTGATACGGGAAATATCATGGAGTACCAGTTCCCAGAACATTGGATTCCGATTCTCGGAGAACGAATCAAGAATGTCCATTTGAAGGAGTACACCAAGAAAGGCTCCGATCATTCCTTAGAAGCGTTTCGCCCACTACTCGACGGAACGACAAACTGGCCTGCGGTACTCGAAGCCTTCGACAAGATCGATTACGACGGCTATCTAACGTTCGAGTACTTCCATCCCTACCAGCATTTTCCGGAAGCTTTGATCTATCAAACTGCGGACTCGCTTGACCGGATGCTGGGAGTCAAACCTGCTAACGTCTAGACATCGGATCGTGATTGCCGGCACCGGCGATGAACAGCACAGATTGGTGTCCACAGAAGTTGGACATCTCAGAGTCTCCCAACAGCAAATACGATATGGGCCCCCAACGATCAGGATGGAAACGGTGGACCATCGCGGGAATCCTATTTCTCGTATTCTGCATGGCCGGGTACTTCAGTGGCTTTCGACTCGGCCTCGACGATGGTGTTGACGCCCAGGTGGAATCGAGACTGGCCGACCGGCAGCGAGTCATCTACACAGTCTCCTATCGCATCGCAGGCTTGGCCGGAAATTCGGTCCGTGCGCGATCGCCTTCTCAAGACCAACTGGAATCTTCCCCAACACAGGTAAAAAGTGTGGCGACCGAGGGCGAGGGATCGGGGTCGCAGTTGGAAAGCCTCGCCACTGGCATTCGAATCACGATTGGTACCCGGAACTGGAGCGACGCGGGCGGCCCCTGCTCGATGGCGACCATGGATCCGGGAACACTCGTTGTCAGTGGGTCTTCCGATATTCATCAGCGGGTCGCCGCTTTCCTAGACGGTTGGCGTAAAGGACAGTCATCACCGAACCGGACACCAAAAAACTCACCTTGACTCGTAAATGTACTTTTGTACACTTCTGAGGTTCAGTGTGTCATTCTTCAGGTTCGGAGGAAGCAGTCATGGCGGGGCAACGCGGGGTCAACATCAAACCGAATCCAGAGTCTTCCCAAGACTCATCACAGAAGGCTCCTCTCGAGGACAACTTGCCGAGCGACCCAAAGACTTTATTGCAGGAAACCTTCGGCTTGCCGGCGTTCCGCGACGGACAACTTGCCGTCGTCGAGCGTTTGCTGCGCGGAAAAAACGCGGCGGCGGTCTTTCCAACTGGCGGCGGCAAGAGCTTGTGCTATCAGTTACCGAGCCAGATGTTTCCCGGAACCACAGTGGTCGTCTCTCCACTGATCGCGTTGATGAAAGATCAATGCGACGCTCTGGCCCAAAGGGGAGTTGATGCGGTTCGGCTCGACTCCACGATGACTCCCGATGCGTTTCGCGATGCGATCGCTCGTGTCCGCAGCGGTCAAGCCAAAATGATGTACGTTTCGCCGGAACGGTTCTTTAACGAACGATTCCTGGCGACCGTTGGTTCCTTGCATGTGTCCCTGTTCGCAATTGACGAAGCCCACTGCATCAGTCAGTGGGGGCACAATTTTCGGCCAGATTATCTGAAGCTCGCGGAGTTGACCCGAGACCTCGAGGCGGAGCGTGTTCTTGCCCTCACCGCAACCGCAACCCCTGCCGTTCTCGATGACATTTGCGAAGCGTTCTGCATCGAACCACAGGACGCGATTCGAACAAAGTTCTATCGTGACAATTTACATTTACGGAGCCGTGTCGTCGCTGCGAGCGATCAATACACCGAATTGCTGTCCCAACTTCGCGAACGCCCGCGCGGATCAACGCTGATCTATGTCACGCTGCAACGTACGTCGGAAGAAATCGCAGAACAGCTCACCGAGGACGGACTTCCTGCGACCGCGTACCACGCTGGGATGGACGCCGAATCACGAGAGCAAATCCAACAGGAGTTCATCGCATCGCAGGATGGCATTGTTGTCGCAACCATCGCGTTTGGAATGGGAATCGACAAACCTGACATCCGCTACGTCTACCACTTCAACCCGGCGAAGTCGCTCGAAGCCTACGCACAGGAAATTGGACGCGCCGGCCGAGATGGTCAGGAAGCCACCTGTGAAATGCTTCTGTCGGCGGATGACCGAACCGTTTTGGAGAACTTTGCCTATGGTGACACACCGTCGCGACACAGCGTGGGAAGACTGATCGACCTGATCGTCGGACAACCTGAACACTTCCATTTGTCGCACTACAAGATTTCCAGTGAGACGGACATACGTATCTTGGTCGTTCGTACGATGCTGACCTACCTCGAGCTCGACGGGTACATCAAAGCAACCTCACCGCGATACGATACCTACAAGATCAAACCGCTGGTCACTTCCAGTTCCATCCTCGATCAATTCAAGGGTGAACGCCGCGAATTCGTCGCTGGCATTCTCTCTTCCCTCACGAAGGGTCGAACATGGTTCACGCTCAACACCGTTCTAGCAGCGAAGAAACTGAACGTGGAACGATCTCGCATTGTCAAAGCCGTCGATTTCATGAGTGAGCAAAACTGGCTTGACGTGCAAGTTTCCGACCTCATGCATGGCTACCGGAAACTCAAACCGATCGAACAATCCAAGACGCTCTCGGACGAATTTCACCAGCGGCTCACGAGACGCGAGCAAGGTGAGATCGAACGCTTGGATGAAGTCTTTCAAATCGCGAGAGCGGAGTCCTGCATGGCTCAAACGCTTTCCCGACATTTCGGAGAATCAACCGATCCCTGTGGACATTGCTCAAGCTGTGTTGGAGAGGGTCCGCAGTCGATCCCTGAGATCGAGTCGCGTTCGATCGGATCGTCCGCGAAACGCGTAATGCAGGAACTACAAGCCGAGTATCCCGATCGTTTCACTACCCCTCGGGATCAGGCTCGATTTCTTTGCGGACTCTCTTCACCCTCCCTCGTGCGAGCCCGATTGACGCGGCATCCCAGCTTCGGCGTCTGTGACCGCGTACCGTTCGCCGATGTTCTGGCTCAGGTTGCCGGCGAATGATCGAATCGGACCACTCCTCAGGATTCCCCAAGCAACACCCGCAAATGGGTGGCACTTGACGCCTGGGAAATCAACCTGCTAGTGTTTCACGTCGTTGAGCGGGCGAATCCGATTCAAGAATCGGACGTTCTGAATGTCTCAACACCATCTCCGGGGGATTAGCTCAGTTGGGAGAGCGACGCGCTGGCAGCGCGTAGGTCATCGGTTCAAGTCCGTTATCCTCCACTCGGCAAAACATTGGTGTCTGTCTTGCCCCGCACGACACCGCAGGATTGCAGCGGCTGGCCGAGTACATTCTCCGCTGTCTCTTCAGCCTGGCACGCGTCGTGCGGATAACCAAAGACGGTTCGGTGATTTATCGAGCGAGAGGGACCACTGCCGCCGCTTTCCCGGCCCAGCCAGTAGGGATTTGCGAGGCGGACCGAAGCGTAACTTCCAGATTTTCAGCGCGTTGGACTTCCTGGCCGAAGTGACACAGCACATTCCCGACAAGGGGGAGCACCTGGTTCGCTACTACGGTTGGTATTCGCATCGGCAGCGCGGTATCCGCAAGAAAGCAGGGCAAGTGGGACAAGTCGAATCAGACAAACTCACCATCGATCGCTTGGCGCTCGACACCCAGAAGTCGGCGACCGGCGGCACGCTTTCCGCGTGGGCGAGGCTCATCAATCGTGTCTATGAAGTCGACCCACTGGAGTGCCCGTGTTGCGGCGGACAGATGAAGATCGTCAGCTTCATCGAGGGTTGCCAGGGCGATGTGATCGAGCGGATTCTCCGCCACTGCAGTCTGTGGGAAGGTCCGCTGCGAACCAGTTCCGGCGCGCGCGGGCCACCTCAGCAGCCGGCTCGCGCAACCCCGCAGCACGATCTCCAGTTCGTTCCCGAACCCGAGTACCGGCAGGACGAGTGTTTCGATTCGGATGGTCGCCAGTCCCAAACGGAAGGAACGGGCGAGTTGCAGTTGGTGCTCGATCCCGAATTCCTCTAGGGCGTACTTGCTACGCAAACTCTTTTCGCAACGGGATTTCCTGGTCCAGCTTGCGATACGCGCCGTCAGGCCACTCC
>JBPCVD010000762.1:0-4832 GCA_051010815.1 Rubripirellula sp. | reverse complement strand
ACGCGTGAGACCGAACCCTGCTGGCTGCCCTGAACCCTGCTGACTGCCCTGAACCCTGCTGACTGCCCTGAACCCTGCTGACTGCCCTGAATCCAATGGGCTGCCCTGAATCCAATAGGCTGCCCTGAACCCTGTAGGCTCGTTCGAATTTGATTCGATGGGCCTCGTGGGTCGAGACAGACGCCTTCACGCGTCGCAAAGTCGAATCTCACGGTTCGGCACGATCCGACGAGTCCTTCCCAACGCATTCATCTCCGCATCGGATAGACATGATCCAAGGCATCTTCCCTGTCCTTCCGACACCGTTTGCCGACGATGACCAGATCGACATCGACGCCATGCGTTCGATCGTTCAATTCGCACTGGCATGTGGTGCCCACGGCGTCGTCTTTCCAGGCGTTGCCAGCGAATACAACTTCCTGACTTCGGAGGAACGCGGCGAATTGATGGCCGTCGTCAATCAGGAAGTCGCGGGGCGCGTGCCCATCATTGGCGGAGCCAGTGCCGCGTCTGCCGAAGAAGTGATCGTGGCCGGTCAGCAAGCCGCCGAGAACGGAATCCACCATCTGATGATCATGGCCCCACATGGCCTTGGAAAGGATCTGGACGAGCATCTTCGTTTCTTCTCACGCATTGCGGAATCACTCCCCGATGCGGAGATCATTCTTCAAAACGCTCCCGTTCCGATCGGCGCAGGACTCGACGCGAAGTCGCTATCCGAAATTGTTCTCCAAAACGAATCGATCACCTATGTCAAAGAAGAAACACTTCCTTCGGGCCCCGTGATTACCGAATTGTGTTCCCTCGAGATTCCTCACTTGAAGGGCGTGCTTGGTGGCGGAGGATCTCGATATCTTGTTGACGAACTGAATCGCGGGGCGCTCGGCGCGATTCCGGCCGTCGAGCTCACCGACCTTCACGTCGCCATCTATGAAACGCATTCAAGTGGCCAGCTCGACAAGGCGAAGCAACTTTACCGCGACAGCCTTCCGCTGCTGGTTGCGCAAATGGTCTACCGAATGCGTCTAACCAAATACGTGCTGAAGAGGCGTGGCGTCACCGATCGACTGCATGTGCGGGCTCCATTGCCGAAGCTGGACGACGTCGCGTGTCGAGACGTGGACTCCATGCTGGCTGACTTGGAAAACGATGGCTGCATCATGCCGCGGAAAAGCATGGCATGAAGAGCGAAGCGCAAACCACGGACCCTGTCGCAGCGATCGAGGTTTACATTGTCGATCTGCAGCAGAAGCAACCCTACCTTGGTAACTTGCGGGCGGGCGAGACCGTCAATGCGCAGGGTTACTTCGTTCGGCAAGGTAATCGCACGGTTTACCCAACCAAGAATCGATCCCTGGTCGTGCGCATCGTGACGCAAAATGGAATCGAAGGATGGGGTGAGACCTACGGCATCATCGCTCCGGGTGCGACCGCTGCGATCATCAACGATCTACTTGTCGGCTTCGTCGTTGGCAGCGACCCGAATCAACACGAAGTGATTCACGACCAACTTTACGACTTGATGCGGGTTCGCGGCTACACCGGTGGTTTCTATCTCGATGCGCTCGCTGCCATCGACATTGCCCTCTGGGACATCGCGGGAAAGCTGACCGGACGGTCGGTCGCCGAGCTGCTTGGAGGAAGTTACCAAGAGTCGGTTCCTGCTTACGTTTCGGGCCTTCCCGAGGATTCCCTGGAAGACCGTTGCGAACTGGCCCTGAACTGGCAGCAACGAGGCTTTCATGACGTCAAGTTCGCGATGCCTGTGGCCGACGAAGGTCCCGTCAAAGAACTTGCCGCTTTGCGACGTCGGCTGGGCGAGGAGGCTCGAATCGCAATCGACTTGCACTGGGCCTATCGCGTGAGAGAAGCCGTCGATCTGTCCCAAGAGCTCGCTGCAAGTCGCCCATGGTTTCTAGAGGCGCCCGTCGCGACCGAGGACATTGATGGCCTTGCTGAAGTTGCGAATGCCAGCCTGCAGCCCATCGCCGCGGGAGAGGAATGGCGCACCGTCCACGAGGCGCGACTGCGGATCGATCGCCAAGCGGTACACATTGTCCAGCCCGAGATGGGACACACGGGAATCACGCAATTCATGCGTATCGCAAGGTACGCCCAATCCCGACATCTTCAGATCATCCCACATGCGACCATTGGATCTGGAATCTTTTTGGCCGCCAGCCTTCAAGCAAGTTCCGCCCTGCAGGGCGTCGTGTCGCATGAGTTTCAGCATTCGGTGTTTGAGCCATTTCGACACTTCACATCCGACGCGCTGTGTTGCGAGAACGGGGCGTACACGATCACTCAGGAACCGGGGATCGGAGTCGCCCCCTCGGTTGCAATGCGGTCGGCCATGACGCTGGTCTCTTAAACTGCCCATGACAACACCCGACTACCTGACGCTGCTGCTCTATCTGATCGGACTTTTCGCGATCAGCACTTTCTCAGCGAAACGGACGACCAGCCAAAGCGACATGTTCTCTGCGGGTCGCCAGTCACCGTGGTGGGCGGCGGGTCTGAGCGGCTTCATGACGATTTTTTCGGCTGCGACATTCGTGGTTTGGGGCGGAATCGCCTACGAACTCGGAGTGGTCGCTGTTGCCATCAACACTTGCTACGGAATCGCCGCACTACTGGTTGGCTACTTTGTGGCAGGGCGATGGAACAGACTGAACGTTTCAACGCCCGCCGAATTCGTAAGACTCCGATTCGGTAAAGCCGGCTTGCACATGTTCACCTGGATCATGCTGTTCAAACGCATCCTGGGAGTCTCCGTTTCGCTCTACGCATTGTCCAAGCTCCTCGTCGCACTCCTACCCCTCGATCTGAACTGGGCGATTGTTCTGTTTGGCTCGATTGTCATTCTGTACACGATGCAAGGTGGATTGTGGGCCGTCTTGATGACCGATGTGCTTCAGTTCATCGTGCTGACGGTCGTGGTCATGATGGTCGCCTTGCTGATGCTCGTTCAAATGGATCAGCCGGCAAGCATTTACGCGTCCGTCCCTGACTCGTTCTTTTCACCCACGGTCGACAAGTACGGATGGTTCTTCTTGTGCGGCTGGGTCACGATTCACTTCTTCATGATTGGGGCCGAGTGGGCGTTCGTGCAACGCTTCCTGTCAGTCCGTAGCCCCAAAGAAGCCAGAAAGTCAGCTTACCTTTTTGGAATCATGTACCTCGTCACGCCACTGTTCTGGTTGCTCCCACCACTGCTGTACCGGATTTCCACGCCGGGCGTCGACAAAGAACAGGCCTACATTTTGGCAGCACAATCCGTGTTGCCTCCGGGCGTGTTGGGCCTGATGATTGCGGCCATGTTCTCGGCCACAGCGAGCATGGTCAGCTCACAACTCAACGTATTTGCCGGCGTGCTAACAAACGACTACTTCAAGGCTTTCCTGCGACCCGACGCGAGCGAACGCGTGCTGGTCTTCGCTGGTCGCTTTTTCACGTTCATCCTGGGCCTACTGCTGATCGCGATGGCCATCATCGTTCCACAGCTAGGTGGCGCGGAACAGCTGATCGTGACCATCAACAACCTGCTGGTGGTGCCACTCTATGCGCCGACGCTATGGGGACTCTTCAGTCGCAAGGTCGGCATTCGCGAAATGGCAATGGTCATTGCGGTAAGCTTCGGCGTCGGTGCCGTCGTTCGCTTTGGTCTCGCCGGAAACCCCTGGATCGTCCAGGGAGACGCACTTTTTCCGCTGGCCAGCTACTTGGCGGACCACGCAAAGAACGTCGAGGTCGTTGTCGGTGTTCTCCTTCCGGTGGGAATGTTGCTGGCGATCGAGTTACTCAAGCGTACGCCTGACGCAGCCGCGGACACCGTCGATCGACTCATGGCAAACTCGCCCGCTTCGATCGACCAAACGACGGACAAACCACCATTCGATCCGTTCCCTGTCCAGATGGTGACCGTCAGCCTGCTGGTGATCGGATCCTGGATGTTCCTGCTTGGGCTGTGGCAAAATGAAAGCCGAGGCACGCTGCTCACGTTCGCGAGCGGACTCTTGGCGGCTGGAGGCAGTTTGCGATTTTGGCTCACGCGACAGCGCACGGTACGTTAAACAGCACTTCTCCTGACCATCCACCTCAACGCTCTCTCTCGGTCCATACCGCATTGAAAAAAGATAAGCCTGGCAACGGCTGACGCGTGAACTTCGCACGCGGCGATCATGACAGTGGCCCCGCAAGTGACTGTGTCCCGCTCCTCTGCTCACCGCCGCTCTCGCAGAAGCATCTTCTCCTCCGCAATCATGCATTCAAGAGGGACTCCGGCGCGCGCCCGTCGGGTGAAGTTTTTGAAGAGTTGGTGACCGTGTCATTTTGGTGCTGAGTGGGCGCAGTCGGCCCCGCTTTACCTCTGCGAATGATACAGTGTTTCTTCACAGAAACCTGTCGACGCGTCACGACCTTCTTGCGGAGAGCTGATACATGAAACGGCATCACATCACGATACCGCTGGTGTTTACGTTGGGCTGGATCGCGAGCACTTGGGGGATTCCATTGGGCAAGTCGGTGTCGACCGCCCAAGAGACGTCCGAGTCCCGCGATCTGTCGTACGCGGAGGCCGAGCTAGAGCTAACAAAAGCCCAGCTTGAATACGCGAAAAACTCGAACGAGGAGCTGGGTGGCGGCATCTATTCGGCCGCTCTTTTGCAAGAACTCGATCTCAAACGCGAAATCCTAGAAGTCTACATTGACGAGCAGAACAAGCCTGTCCCCAACCTGCAAAACGTATTCATCAAGAAGGCAGAGGCGCGGCTTGCGATCGCACAATCGATGCTCGAAAGTGAAACGATTGAACAGAAGCGACGGATAAGAGA